>DASSML010000079.1:0-35498 GCA_035688895.1 Gemmatimonadales bacterium | reverse complement strand
TGCCGGATTACCTGCTGGCCGACGGACCGGCGCCGCCGCAGGTGGTGCTCGCCTCGGGGCTGAGCTGCGGGGGGACCTTCGCGAAGTTGGTGCGCTTCAGCGCCCAGCCCGAGGCGGATGCGGTGCCGCTGTCGGAGCTGGCCGCCGTCTGCCTCGACGCGGTCGGCGGCCGCCTGGCCGGGGTCGTGATCGCCGGTGAAACGGCGGGACTCACCGGCGCCCGTATCCGGCAGTCACCGGCGGTCGCCGGACCGCTCCGCTTCGACGTGCCGGTGGTGCGCGACTGGCTCTCCTTCGCCCCCGAGCGCACCTATACCGTCACGACCGCGCTCATCGCGGGCGTAGTCGGGCGCGGGGCGGGCGGGCCCATCGCCGGGCACCTGCGCCCGCTCAGCCTGGTGGGCCGCCTCTCGGGGCATCTGCACGCCGCCGTGTTCAGCTATCGGGCGTTGCCGCAGCGTACGGTGGAGCTCGGCTCTCTGGTGCGGAAACTGTTCCGGAATCATCAATTGCAGGACGTCATTCACCTGTTGTGGGACGATCGAGGGGAGGCGGGCGTGGCGGAGAGTGCGCTGGTGCGGGGCGTCGCCTGGGTCGGGCCGATCGCCGACGTCGGCTGAGGCGCCGTGAACCTCCTCATCGGCGCGATCACCATCGGCCTCATCCTCGCCCTCCTCGGTTTGGGCGTTTTCGTCACCTACCGCATCTACCGGACCCTCGACCTCACGGCAGACGGCGCGTTCGGCGTCGGAGCGGCGGTCGCCGCCGCGCTGCTGGTGCGCGGGTTCCCGGCCGTCGTGGCCACCGGGTTCGCCATCCTGGCCGGGATACTGGCCGGCGGACTCACCGGCGTGCTCAATACTCGCCTCCGGGTGACTCCCCTCCTCGCCGGGGTGCTCACCAGCACCGCCCTGTATTCCGTGAGCCTCTTCGTCATGGGGAGCGGCAATGTCTCGCTGGTGTCGGCGGACGGCTTCGTGAACGTCGCCGAACGACTGGCCCACCGGTGGTTCGGTCTCCCCCCCTCGCTCACGTTGTTCGGCGCCATCGTGAGCGGGGGAAGCATCGCGTCCCTGGGGCTCATGCTGCTGCTCGCGGTCGGCACCGCGCTGCTGCTGGCGTTCTTTCTCAACACCGAGATCGGGACCGCGATGCGCGCCGCCGGGAACAATCCCCAGATGGCCCGGGCCCTCGCCATCGACGTGAACGGGATGGTCGTTCTGGGACTCTGCCTCGCCAACGGGTTGGTGGCGCTTTCGGGCGCCCTGATGGCCCAGTACGAAGGATTCGCCAACATCCAGATGGGCATCGGCGCGCTGGTGACCGGCCTCGCCAACCTCCTGCTGGGCGAGGCGCTGCTCGGTCGCCGGACGCTGGGGCGGTGGATTGCCGGAGCCGTGGTCGGGGCCGTGGCGTTTCGGCTGCTGGTGGGCGCCGCTATCCGCGCGGGACTCGATCCCAACGCGCTCAAGCTGGTGACGGCCGCGCTGGTGCTGGGCGTGCTGGTGCTGCCGCGGGTGCTGCGCCGAAGCGGCCTGCCGACGGAGGCGAGTGGGCGTGTCTAGCGTCGCCCTTCGCCTCGAGGCGGTCTCCCACGCCTTTCACGCCGGGACGCTCAACGAGGTCCGCGCCCTCGACGCGGTCGAGCTCGAGCTGGAGCGGGGCACCTTCACCGCGGTGCTGGGCACCAACGGCTCCGGAAAGTCGAGTCTTCTCAACGCCATCGCCGGCAGCCTGGCGGTGGCGGAGGGTCATATTCTCCTCGAGGGGCGGGAGATCACTCAGTGGCCCGAGGCCCGCCGGGCCAGGCTGATCAGCCGCGTCTTCCAGAATCCGTTCACCGGCACCGCCGCCGAGCTCACCGTGGCCGAGAATCTCGCCCTGGCCGAGGGCCGGAGCGGCCGCCGCTGGCTGAGGCGCACGCTCGACCGGGAACGCCGGGCCGCCCTGGAGAACACGGTCGCGGAGCTGGGCATGGGCCTGGAAGAGCGGCTCGACACGCCCATCGGCGTACTGTCCGGCGGCCAGCGCCAGGCGCTGACGGTGCTGATGGCGACGATGGTGCGGCCCAGTCTGCTGCTGCTCGACGAGCACACCGCGGCACTGGACCCGAGGAGCGCGGAGCAGGTCATCCGTCTCACGCACCGGGCCGTCACCGCCGGCAACCTCACCACCCTGATGGTCACCCACTCGCTGACGGAGGCGGTCCGCCTGGGTGACCGCGTCCTCGTCATGCACCGGGGACGGGTCGCGTACGACCTCCGGGAGACCCGCCGGCGGAGAGTGCGGGAGCCCGACCTGCTGCAGCTGTTCGACCAGCTTCGCTGGGCCGACCGGCTGGACGAGTCGGCGGCGGAGATGCTGCGCCGGGCCTACGTGTAGACATGCCGCCCACGCCACGAGTGGCGGACGCGCTCCGCGGGCGCTACGAGATCGAGCGGGAGATCGGGCACGGCGGGATGGCGACCGTATACCTGGCGCGCGACGTCCGGGACGAGCGGCTGGTGGCCATCAAGGTGATGCACCCTCGGGTGGCCAATGCGCTCAACTCCCAGCGATTCCTCCGCGAGATCGCCATCGCGGGGTCGATGGGGCACCCGCTGATCATTCCGTTGCACGATTCGGGCGCCGCGGGCGACGTGCTCTTCTACGTGATGCCGTATGTCGAGGGGGACACCCTGGGGCAGCGCCTCGAGCGGGTACGGCGCCTCCCGCTGGAGGAGGCGCTGGCGGTCGCGCACGACGTTGCCGACGCGCTGGGCCACGCGCACCGGCAGGGCATCCTGCACCGCGACGTGAAGCCCGAGAACATCCTGCTTGCCGGAGGTCGGGCGCTGGTGGCCGACTTCGGCCTGGCCCGCGCGATCGGCGCAGCCAACTATCAGAAGCTCACCGATACCGGCGTACTGGTCGGAACGGTGTACTACATGAGCCCCGAGCAGGTCAGAGACGATCGGGATCTCGACCAGCGGACCGACATTTACGCCCTGGGCTGCATCCTCTACGAGATGATCACCGGCGAGCCGCCGTATACGGGCCGGGGGCTCACCGAGGTGGCGTCACGCATTCTCCAGGGTCCGATCCCGTCGGCGCGCCATCTGGCGCCCGATGTGCCGCCCGGACTCGACGCCGCCATCGGCCGTGCGCTGGCGAAGCGGGCGGAGGAGCGCTTCGGCAGCATGGCCGAATTCGCGGCGGCATTGCCTCCGCGACGACCAGCCTGAGACTGCGTGACGGCGCCGAGAGGCTTGCTCTCCGGGTGCCGACTCGCCACTCTTCAACCCCCACCCTTCTTCGTGCCCCCGATTGTGGTCTGGGAGGCATTCATGACGGTGAGTTGTCCCTGCTGTGGCATTTCCATCCAAGAGCAGGTATTTCGGTGCCCACTCTGTGACACCAGCCTGGTCCGGTCCAACCTCCGGCGCGCTCTGCTGTGGGCTTTCGTGATCGAGGAGTACGCGCTGGTCCTAGCGCTCGTCCTGCTCAAGACCTGAGTTCGGGGCGCGGCTCCAGCAGCTCCCGGCTGCGACGCACCAGCTCGCGGGGGCTGAACGGCTTCTGCAGGAACGGGACGCCTTCGTCGAGCCAGCCTCGGCTCTCGATCGCTTCGCCGGGATAGCCCGAGATGTAGAGCACCGGCACCCCTGGGAAGCGCGTCTCGACGGTCTGGCGCACGGTCCGGCCGGACAGGTGCGGCAGCACCAGGTCGGTGATCACCAGGTCGGGCGGCTCGGTGCTCGCCTCCAGCAGGGAGATCGCCTCGCGGCCGTCGGCGGCGCTGTCCACCCGGAATCCCTGGTGCTGCAGGGTGTCCACCGCCAGCCGGCGCACCGAGGGATCATCCTCGACCACCAGGACGCGGCGACCGGCTCCCGACCAGTCGATCTCCTCCGCCTCGACCTCCTGGCCCAGCGCCTCGACCGGAATGAGCGGCAGCAGCACCGTAACCGTGGTGCCCAGCCCGGGGGCGCTGTCCAGCCGCACGGTACCGCCCGCCTGAGTCACGATCCCATACACGATGGCGAGTCCCAGACCGGTGCCCTCGGCCGCCCGCCGGGTGGTGAAGAACGGCTCGAACGCGCGGCGCCGGGTGTCCGCGTCCATGCCACGGCCGGTGTCGCGCACCGTGATGACGGCGTACTCGCCGGGGGCTACGTCGGCGTCGCCGCCGCGGTGGGGCACTTCTACCGTGTCGGTCTCCACCACCAGCGAGCCACCCTCCGGCATCGCGTCCGCGGCATTCGCCGCGAGGTTGATGAGCACCTGCTCCAGCTGGCCGCGATCGACCTGCACCGGGGTGGGTTCGGGGGCGCAGCGAATGGTGAGCGTCACGGCGGCGCCAGCCACCCGGGCCAGCGTCGGCTCCAGCTCCCCGACGACGGTCGCCAGCCGCCATGGCCGCGGCTCGCTGACCTGCCGCCGGCTGAAGGTGAGAAGCTGCCGCGCGATCTCGGTGGCGCGCTCGGCGCCCCGCCGGATCTCCGACAGGTCGCCGGCGGCAGGGTGGTCCTGACTCAGCCGCAGGCCGGCGAACTCCGCGAAGCCGAGGACCGTCGTCATCGCGTTGTTGATGTCGTGCGCGACCCCGCCGGCAAGCTGCCCTACCGCCTGCATCCGCCGGGCCTGATGGAGCTGCTCCTCGATGCGCCGCCGCTCGGTCACGTCGATGAATGCGCCGACGGCGCCCCGAATCCGGCCGTCGCCGTCGAACAAGGGCGCCGCCGAGCCGAGGACGTCCATGGCCTCGCCGTCGGGGTGGACGATGCGGTAGCTGTCGTTGAGCACCGGCTCGCCGGTCCGGACGGCGCGCTGCATCACCAGGTCCTCGCCGGGAATCTCCTCGCCATCGTAGCGCTCGATGCGGAACGCGAGCTCGCCGGCGCCGGGGCCGGTCTTCGAGGCGTTCTGTCCCAGTGGGAGCTGGAGCATGCGGGCCAGCTCCCGATTGCTGCGGATGTCGCGGCAGTCGGGGTCGAGCGCGATGCCGATGCCGATGGGGATCACCGCAAAGAGCCCCTCGAGGTCGGCGTTCAGGCGCCGGACTTCGGCCTCGGCGGCCCGGCGCCGGGCGACCTCCCGGGCCAGGTCCACTCCGGCCGGATCACCGGCAGAGGATGTCGAGGGGACGGGGCGCGCCCGTGCGGCCCGCCACGCGGCGAGCGCAAGCGCGGCCAGCAGGAGCAGCAGTCCGACGAGAATGAGCGGCAAGGGCGGGGTCCGCACCTGCGAACATTCGGGGCCGGTCCGGCGAGTGTCAACGGCTCCGCGGAGTTGCCTCCGGCTCCGCGGAGTTGCCTCCGGCTCCCGTCGCGCCGTAGGTTCCACATGCACCGCCCGCCGTGCCCCCTTCTCACGGCGTCTCCTGGCGGCGCCAACCGGTGGGGGCTATGAGCCGGTGACCTCTCGCGTCCGTCCCACGCTGAACCTGCCCGAGCATCTTCCCGTCGGCGGTCGACGCCTCACGCTGCTGCAGCGGAGCGCCGTGGCGCTGCTGCTCGCCCTGCTGGCGCTGGCGGCCCAGGCGCTGCTCCGCGGCCATCTCGACTCGGCGTACTACCCCATCTATCTGGCGGCGGTGGCGGTGAGCGCGTTGTTGGGCGGGCTCGTGCCCGGACTCCTGACCGCCTGCGCGGTCACCGCCGGCGCCTTCGTGCCCGCGGTCGGGCTCCTGGCCGGAGATTGGGCGATGTCGCTCCTGTCCGGCGGCGGGGTGGCCTGGCTGGTCGCCTTCCTGCTGGCAGCACGGCGACGCGCCGAGCGGAGCGCCGCGCGGGCCGGGCGCATGCATGCACTCAACCAGGCCCTCGGACCCGACCTGACGCCGGCGGAGGTGGCCAGCGCGGTCGTGAGCCACGCGGTCGAGGCGCTGCAGGCCGCCGGTGGCGGGGTGGCTCTGGCGGGACAATCCGTTCTTCTCCACCGGGAAGGTTCGCTCCAGGCGGGCAGCCACGCGCCGCTGATCGAAGACGTCCTCCAGAGCGGCCTGCCGCGCTTCGAGTCCGCCCCCGCCGGCTCGGTGGCGGTGCTTCCGCTGCTCACCAGCACCCGGCCTCTCGGCGTGCTCGAGCTGGAGTTCTCCTATCGCCGTCGCTTCGCCCGGGACGACCGGGTCTACATGCTGGCGTTGGCGGGGCAGGGCGCCCGCGCCCTGGAGCGCAGCCTCCTCTATGAGGCGGAGCGCGCGGCCCGGCGTAAGGCGGAAGAGGCGGGCGAGCGGCTCGCGTTTCTGGCGCAGGCCAGTGAGGTCCTGGGGTCGTCGCTCGACTACAAGGCGACCCTCGCGACCGTGGCCCGTCTTGCCGTGCCCCGACTGGCGGACTGGTGCGCGGTGGACATCATGGACGACGGGCGGCTCCGGCGCCTTGCCATCGCCCATACCGATCCCGCCCGGGTGGACGAGGTGTGGGAGATGAGCCGACGCTACGCCGAGCTCCCCGCGGACCCGGTTCCCCATGCCATCACAACCGGACAGCCTCAGCTCGTCCCCACGATCCCCGACCAGCTGCTCCGGGCCTTCGCGCGCGATCCGGACCATCTCGAGCGCCTGCGCGTCTTCGGTCTGCGCTCGCTGCTCATCGTCCCCCTCCGCGCCCGGAGCCGGGCGCTGGGGGCGATCACCTTCGTCATGGCCGAGTCGGGCCGGCAGTACTCCGAGGCGGATCTCCCACTGGCGGAGGATCTGGCCCGCCGGGCGGCCCTCGCCGTAGACAACGCGCGGCTCTACGAAGAGGCGGAAGGCGCGCTGCACGCGCGGAAGGACAGCCTGGCGCTGCTCGACACCGTCTTCGGGGGCGCGCCAGTGGGGCTCGCCTTCGTCGATCGCGAGGGGCGCTTCGTTCGGATCAACGATGCGCTCGCCGCGCTCACCGGGGGCGTCGACTTGCTGGGCCGGACGGCGGCCGAAGCTCTGGGCCCGGCGGGGCAATGGCTGGACGCGCCCTTTCGCCAGGTGCTCGAGACCGGGGCGCCCGTGCTGGAGCGGGAGATCCGCACCGGCCAGGACGGGCGCGAGCTCATCGCCCTGGCCAGCTTCTACCCGGTCGCAGGCCGCGACGGCACGGTGGAGTGGGTGGGTGCGGTGGTACTGGATGTCACCGAGCGCCGCCGGGCCGACGAGCTGCTCATGCAGTCGCAACGGATGGAGGCGGTCGCCAAGGTGGCCGGCGGTGTGGCCCACGAAGTGAACAACATGATGACCGTCATCAACGGGTTCACCGGCTTCCTGCACGAGACCTTCGAGCCCGGCGATCTGCGGATCGCCGATGTGAGCGAGATCCGGAAGGCCGCCGACCGGGCAGCCGGCATCACCCGCCAGCTGCTCGCCTACAGCCGGCAGCAGGTGCTGCAACCCCGGGCGCTCGAGCTCGGCCTGCTGCTCAAGGGCAGCCTGCCGGTGCTGGAGCGGCTGGTCGGAACGCAGATCCGGGTCCGCGGCCAGGTCCAGCCGGGCGTACCCCTGGTCCGAGCCGATCCCGCCCAGCTGGAGCAGGTGCTGGTCAATCTCACGCTCAACGCCAAAGACGCGATGCCGGGCGGAGGCGAGCTCGCCATCGAGGTCGCCCCGGCGACGCTCATGGAGCAGGCGGCGGAGCCCGGCCGCCCCGCCGTGCCGGCAGGGAAATACGCCAGGATCGTGGTGCGGGACAGCGGCCACGGGATGGACGCAGAGACGCGCGCCCGCGCCTTCGAGCCCTTCTTCACCACCAAGCGGCCGGGGGAAGGCACCGGACTCGGCCTGGCCACGGTCTACGGGATCGTGAAGCAGAGCGATGGATTCATCTGGTGCTACAGCGAGCCGGACCGCGGCACCAGCTTCGAGATCTTCCTTCCCGAGCGCGTCGGCCTCGCGCCAAGCCCTCAGCTTCGGCCGGTCACGCCCGCGGCGCACGGCGGTGGGGAAACGGTGCTGGTGGTGGAAGACGAGGAGCCGGTACGCCGGATGGCGGCGCGGACCCTCTCGTCCCGAGGATATCGGGTGCTCGAGGCGGGCGACGCCGAGCAGGCCCTGGCCCAGGAGCCGGAGTGGGGACCGATCCACCTCGTCGTGACGGACGTAGTCATGCCGGGCATGGGAGGGCGGGAGCTGGCGACGGCGCTGCTGGGACGGCGGCCGGGACTCAAGCTCCTCTACATCTCCGGGTACACCGATGACGAGGTCATTCGCCGGGGGTTGCTGGACGCCGGGGCGCCCTTCCTGGAGAAGCCCTTCGAGGCAGAGGGCCTGGCCCGCCGGGTGCGCGAAGTCCTTGGGACGCCGTCCAGTTAGCTTTGACCCCATGGAGCTTCTCGCCCGGGTAAGCGATCACCTGCGCTCGCTGGGCCTGCCTCCCGGGCGGGTGCTGGTGGCCGTGTCGGGAGGACCGGATTCCGTCGCTCTCCTGGACCTGCTCTGCCGGACGCGCGACGTGCACGAGCTCGAGCCGGTCGTGGGCCACGTGGACCACGGCATCCATCCCGACAGCGCCGCGGTGGCGCGGCAGGTCACCGCGTTGGCCGCGGAGCTGGGGCTCCCATGCCATGTCGAAGCGGTGGCCCTGGGATCGGCCGCCGGGGAGACCGACGCCCGCGAGGCCCGTTACCGCCTGCTGTTCGCGCTGGCCGATCGCCTCGGCATCGGCCCCGTAGTGACCGCCCATCACGCGGACGATCAGCTCGAGACCATCCTGCTCCGGGTACTGGGGGGGTCCGGGCCCGCAGGGTTGGCGGGAATGGCTTCGGTCACTGGGAGACTGGTCCGCCCGCTCCTGCCGTTCCGCCGGGACGAGCTGACGCGGTACGTCGACGAGCGGGGCTTGACGGTGTGGCACGACCCATCGAACCGGGACCCTGTCCATCTCCGGAGCTGGCTGCGGCAGGAGCTGCTGCCGGTGATTCGCCGCCGGCTGCCCGATGCGGACGCGCACCTGGCCCGGGTGGGGACTCAAGCGGCGCGAGATCGCCGGGCGTGGGACCTCCTGCTGGACCGCCTCCCGGACCTCGAGACGCGCACCGAACAGGACGGCATTTCCGTTGCTGCCAACTGTTTGCGGTCGTATGATTCCATGCTTGCCGAGGCGGTGCTCTTGGCCATCGGACGGCGCGTCGGGTGCCCGCTCGGCCCGGCGAGAACGGCGCGGGTGCTGGCCCTGCTCGGGGGGTCGAGCGGGCGTACGGCGCCGCTGGCGCAGGGGTGGCGAGCGGAGCTGTCGTTCGGCCGGCTGCGGCTCGTGTCGCCCGGGATGGCGGCCGGCAGCGTGGAGCTTCGCGGGGCCGAGGGCAGGGACGACTGGGGGCGCTGGCGGCTCACCTGGCGAACCGAGCCCGCTCCAGAGCGTCAGGCGCGCGACGGCTTTACCGCCTGGTTCCGGCCGGCGCCGTTGCTGGTGCGTCCCTGGTCGCCTGGCGACCGGGTGCGTCCCCTGGCGGGAACCGGCCATCGCCTGGTGGTGCGCTGCTTCCAGGATGCCCGCGTGCCCCGGTCCCGCCGCGAGGCGTGGCCGGTGGTCACCGGCGGCGCATCGGTGGTGTGGATCCCCGGCGTCTGCCGGTCCGACGCTCTGCTTCCTTCTCCCGGTGTGGAGGCGCTCCGTGTCGATGCTGAGCACGCCTGAGGTGCTGCGGCGCACCGGCGGCAAGCCGGTGAAGTCGATCATCTTCGACGAGGCCACCATCGCGGCCCGGGTCGAGGCGCTCGGGGCCGAGATCACCGAGGCCTATCCGACCGGCGAGCTCCTGGTGCTCGGCCTGCTCAAGGGGAGCTTCATCTTCCTCAGCGACCTGGCCCGGAAGATCGAGCGTCCCATCCAGATCGACTTTCTGGTGGCGAGCTCCTACGGCAACGGCAAGGAGTCGAGCGGGAGGGTCCGGCTCCTGTACGACCCGGAAACCCGGCTGGAAGGCAAACATATCCTGCTGGTCGAGGATATTATTGATACTGGCAAGACGCTTCAGCGCCTGATGACCCTGCTGGGCGCGCGGCGGCCGCAAAGCCTGGCTATCTGCGCCCTGCTCGACAAGCAGCTTGCGCCCGAGCCGCGTCCGGAGCTCCGGTTCGTCGGATTCCGGGCACCGCCGGCGTTCCTGGTCGGCTACGGCCTGGATCACGCCGAGAATTATCGGCATCTCCCGTTCATCGCGGACTTGGAATAAATGGCAGACCGACTTCCCTCCCGGCCCCCGCGCACCAACTGGGGCAACCTGAGCAAGAACCTCGCCCTCTGGCTGCTGGTGGGCCTGCTGGCGCTGGCCCTGTTCCAGATGATGAGCCGGCAGCGCAACCCGACCCAGGAGTTCAGCTACACCGAGTTCAGCCGGCAGCTGGATCAGGGCAACGTCGCCCAGGTCGAGATCTTCGACGGCAAGCGACTGGAAGGCGACTTCCGCACCCCGGTCACGCAGGACGGCCGGACGGCCAAGAGCTTCACGGTGCTCCTGCCGGTGGCCAACAGCGAGGTGTTCGTCAAGCGGCTCGAGGATGCGGGGGTGCCCATCCTGGCCAAGGAGCCCAAGGGCGGCATCACCGCGATCATCATCGCCGCGCTGCCCTGGATCGTGATCCTCGGGCTCTGGTTCTTCCTGCTGCGCCAGCTCCAGGCGGGAGGCAGCCGGGCCTTCGCCTTCGGGAAATCCAAGGCCAAACTCCTCGCCGGCGACACCCCGAAAATCACCTTCGCCGACGTCGCCGGCGCAGACGAGGCCAAGGTCGAGCTGCAGGAGATCATCGAGTTCCTCAAGGATCCGCAGAAGTTCACTCGGCTGGGCGGACGGCTTCCCAAGGGCGCGCTCCTGGTGGGGCCGCCGGGCACCGGCAAGACTCTGCTGGCCAAGGCCGTCGCGGGCGAGGCGGGGCGGCCGTTCTTCTCGATGTCGGGCTCCGATTTCGTCGAGATGTTCGTCGGCGTCGGCGCGAGCCGGGTGCGCGATCTGTTCGAGCAGGGCAAGAGCCACGCGCCGTGCATCATCTTCATCGATGAGATCGACGCGGTCGGCCGGCACCGGGGCGCCGGCCTTGGCGGCGGCCACGACGAGCGGGAGCAGACCCTCAATCAGCTGCTGGTCGAGATGGACGGCTTCGAGTCCAACGACGGCGTCATTCTTATCGCCGCGACCAACCGACCCGACGTGCTCGATCCGGCGCTGCTCCGGCCTGGCCGGTTCGACCGCCAGATCGTGGTGGACTCGCCGGACGTGCGGGGCCGGGAGGGCATCCTGCGGGTGCATACCCGGAAGATTCCCCTCGCCTCCGACGTACGGCTGGAGACGATCGCCAAGGGAACGCCGGGGATGGCGGGTGCAGATCTGGCCAACCTGGTGAACGAGGCCGCCGTGCTCGCCGCGCGGCGCAACAAGACCCTGGTAGACATGCAGGACTTCGAGGACGCCAAGGACAAGGTCATGCTCGGCGTGGAGCGGCGGAGCCTGGTACTGACCGAGGGGGAGCGGAAGCTCACCGCGTACCACGAGGCGGGGCACGCGATCGTCGCCATCAAGATCCCGGGCAGTGACCCGATCCATAAGGTCACCATCGTGCCCCGTGGTCGGGCCCTCGGGCTCACCGCGTCGCTCCCCGAGGTGGACCGTCACAATTACACCAAGGACTGGCTCATCGGCAGCCTGGCCATGTTCTTCGGCGGCCGGGTAGCGGAAGAGATCGTCTTCGGGGCCGACAAGGTGACCACCGGGGCGGGGAACGATATCGAGCGGGCTACCGGGCTCGCGCGACGGATGGTCACCCAGTTCGGCATGAGCGAGCTGATCGGGCCGCTCGCGGTGGGCGACAAGGAGCAGGAGATCTTCCTGGGCCGGGAATTCGCCCAGCGGCGGGAGATCTCCGAGCGCACGGCGCAGATGGTGGACGACGAAGTGAAGCGCCTCATCGACGAGGCCTATGCCCGCGCCACGGAGATTCTGACCGCCAACCGCGAGCTGCTCGATCGCATCGCGGCGGCGCTATTGGAGCGGGAGACGATCGACCGCGAGGATCTCGATCGTCTGGTGAAGGACCTGCCGCTGCCGCCGCGCAACCCGACGCCGCCGGATTCGGCCGCACCGACTCCGTCGCCTTCCGCCAAGCCCGGCGTCACGCCCGCCCGGGCGCCGATCCTGGGAGCGCCGCCGGCCGAACCCGCCGGCGCGTGAATGTCACGCCGGTCTCGCTCCACTCGACCCGCGGCGTGCGCGACGCGCTTCGCGGGCACGGGTGGACGGACGGGCGCGCGGGTGACGCCGCCGGGGGCATTCATCCCTTCGCCCTCCACCTGACCGGCCTGGACCAGGACGCCCTCGAGGCGCTGGTCCGAGTCGGCGGATCCCTTGGTCTCGAGGTCGTCACCGGCGACGACTGGGCTCTCCTCGCCGGCAGCCGATCCCGTCTCAGCGCCTTCGCGCGCCCCTGGACCCTGCCCGACGTGCTCGCCGACGTCGCCGTCCAGGTCGGTCTCGCACTCCCGCCCGACCCCCCGGGCCCCTGGCTCACCGCCCGGGGAGCGATCCTGCTCGACAATCCGGTCCTCATGGGCATCCTCAATGTCACTCCCGACAGTTTCAGCGACGGGGGGCGGTACACCGGTCCCGACGCCGCGCTGGCTCAGGCCGAGGTGCTGCTGACGGAAGGCGCCGCCATCGTGGATGTGGGCGGGGAGTCCACCCGGCCCGGCCGCGAGACGGACGTGCCCCTGGAGGAGGAGCTGGCGCGGGTGGTGCCCGTGGTCGATGCGTTGGTCCGTGCGCATCCCGACCTGGCGGTCTCGGTCGACACGGTGAAGTCGGAGGTCGCCCGGGCCGCGCTCGAGCACGGTGCCGCGATCGTGAACGACGTGTCCGCCTTTCGGCTCGATCCCGCGATGGCGGCGGTCGCCGCCGCTGCCGGGGCGGGGGTGGCGCTGATGCATTCCCGAGGGAGCATCCTGGACCTCGCGTCCTACCGGCACGCGACGTATCCCGGTGGCGTCGTCGCCGAGGTCGTGGCCGAGCTCCGGACGGCCCTGGCCGGTGCGGCCGCGGCCGGGGTGGCTCCCGAGCGGATCGTGCTCGACCCCGGCCTCGGGTTCTCCAAGACGGTGGACCAGAATATCGAGCTCTTCGACCAGCTGGCCGCGCTCGAAGCCCTCGGCCGGCCGGTGCTGGTGGGACCGTCGCGCAAGCGGTTCCTCGGCGCGCTGACCGACGCCCCGCTCGACCAACGCGACCGGGCGACCGCCGTGGCATGCGCGCTCGCCTGGGAGCGAGGAGCGCGCATCTTCCGGGTCCACTCGGTCGGGGCTGCGCGCGAGGCCTTGGCCCTGACTCGCGCGGTGGGAGCGGCATGATGCCGTTGGAACAGCTGCCGGTCCCGATCCCGCACTGGCGGGACCTGATCGAGATCGTCCTCGTGGCGCTGGTGCTCTACCGGGTGCTTCGCTTCCTCGTCGGCACCCGCGCGCTCCAGATCGTCTTCGGCCTGCTGGCGCTCGTCGGCATCTACATCGCCGCGCTGCTGCTCAAGCTGACCATGATTCCCTATCTCCTCGGCATCGGGTTCACCTACGCTCCCTTCGCGGCATTGGTGGTATTCCAGCCCGAGCTCCGCCAGGCACTGGCCCGCTTGGGGCAGACCCGGCTGTTCCGCTGGTTCGCGGTCCCGGGAAGCTCGGTGGTGGCGGGGGAGATCGCCGAGGCGCTGGCTCGGCTGAGCGCGGCTCGCGTGGGTGCGATCGTGGCGGTCGAGCAGGGGGCCCGGCTGGACGAGTACCTCGAGTCGGGCAAGGCGCTCCACGCGACCGTGTCGGCCGACCTGCTCGCGGCCATCTTCACGCCCACGTCTCCCCTGCACGACGGGGCCGTGGTGGTGCGGGGAGACCAGATCGTAGCCGCCGGGTGCATCCTGCCGCTCAGCCAGTCCAACCGCCTGGACCGGAGCCTGGGCACCCGCCATCGGGCGGCGCTGGGGCTGTCCGAGGAAACCGAAGCGCTGGTGCTCGTGGTCTCGGAGGAGACCGCCACGGTCTCGGCGGCTCGGCGTGGCCGGCTGGAGCGCAACCTGACCCCGGAGCAGGTCCGGAAGCTGCTCGGCGAGCCCCTCGGCGGGGCTCCCGTGGTCGCGCAGGTGGCGATCTGAAGTCCGGTTCGCCGCCGTATCGGGCTGCTGTGGCGGTGTTCGCCGCGGTCCTCACGGTCTATGCGGTCACGCTCGCGCCGACCGTCACCTTCTGGGATGCCGGCGAGTTCATCGCGGCCACCCGGACGCTGGGCATTCCCCACCCGCCTGGGACGCCGCTGTTCGTCCTGATCGCGCACGTCTGGGCGATGCTCGTGCCGCTGGGCGAGTACGCGGTTCGGACCAACCTGCTGAGCGCCATCTTCAGCGCCGCCGGGGCCGCCCTGTTCTTTCTCGTGGTGCACGAGTCGCTCCCGCCACAGGAGGAGCAGTCGGCCGGCCCATCGGGGCGGCTCGCCGCCGCGGCGCTCGCGGCGCTGATCGGCGCCTTCACCTTCACCAACTGGCAGAACTCGAACGAGACCGAGGTGTATGCGGTGGCGACGTTCACCATCGCGGCGGTCTCCTGGCTCGCGCTGGTCTGGCGCCGGCGCCGGTCGGAGGACCGCGCCGGTCGGGTGCTGCTCCTGATCGTTTACCTGGCCGGGGCCAGCATCGGCAACCACCTGCTGGCGCTGCTGGCGGGTCCGGGTGTCCTCGCGTTCCTGGTCGTCACCCTGCTGCGGGATCCCGCGCCCGAGCCGTGGCGCCGTCGTCTCGAGTGGAGCCAGGTGGCGGTCGTGGCCGGTGTCTGGGCTCTCCTCATCGGCACCGGACTGGGGAGCACGGAGCTCATCGCCCTGGGCGGCGTCTGCTTCGTGGCTGCGGCGGTGTACGGCGCGATGGGCGGGGCGGGCGGGTTTGCCCTGGTCGCACTCCTGATCGCCGCGGTGGGGGTCACTCCGTACCTCTTCATGTACCTGCGGGCCGCCCAGCACCCGATCATCAACGAGGCCGCACCGGACACCTTCGATGCCCTGCTCGCCGTGATCCGCCGGGCGCAATACCCGCCCCGGACACCCCTCGACGACCCCACGGTGCCGCACGGCCCCGGCAATCCCGGCCGGACCCTGAGTCTCCTCGGGTGGCAGCTGCTGAACTACTTCCAGTACTTCGACTGGCAGTGGGCCCGCTCGCTCGCGGACGGAGTGCGGACCGTCGCCACGGTCGTGTTCGCCGGGCTGGGTCTCCGCGGTCTTCGGACCCAGTGGCGCACCGATCGTGCGGCCGCCTGGCTGCTGCTCGGGCTCTTCCTGGTGACCGGGCTCGGGCTGGTGGTCTACATGAATTTCCGGCCGGGCTACAGCCTGGCCTACCACCTGTGGCCCAAGCCCGACGATCACGAGGTGCGCGAGCGGGACTACTTCTTCGTGGTGAGCTTCATCGTCTGGGGTCTCTGGTCGGGGATCGGCGCCGCGGGATTGGCCGGGAGCCTCCGGCGGCCATCGCTGCGCAGGTGGCAGCCGGCCGTGCTCCTGCTGGTCCTGGTGCCGCTCGGGCTTAACTGGACCGCTGCCGGTCGGAGACAGGGTCCCGACGCGCGGCTCGCCGCCGACTTCGCCTACGACCTGCTCAACAGCGTGCCGCCGTACGGCGTGCTGTTCACCTACGGCGACAACGACACCTTTCCGCTCTGGTGGGCCCAGGAAGTCCAGGGGATCCGCCAGGACGTGACCGTGGTCTGCCTCGCCCTGGCGAATACCGACTGGTACATGCGCCAGCTGCGCGAACAGCCCACCAGGGAGGTGGACCGGACGGCCCTGCCCGCGGTCTGGCGCGACAGTCTGGCCGTGCGCCCTCGGCCCGACTGGCCGCTGCACAGCCTGACGGACAGCATGATCGAGGGCGCCATGAACGGGTACGTCGTCCCGGACACCCAGCGGATCGCGCTGGGACCGGTCGAGCGCACCCTCGACCGCGGGGCCTTCCTCTATCCCAGCGAGATCGTCTCGCTCAGCATCGTCCAGCACAATGTGGGGCGGCGGCCGATCACCTGGTCGATCACCACCGGCCGGGGCTACGCCGGCCTGGGCGACTATGTGGTCCAGGCCGGGCTCGGCTTCTCCCTGCGCACGAGCCGCCCCGACTCCGCCGACGCGCGGCTCGATTTCCGGCGTCTGGCGTCGGCCCCACTGGACGTCCCGGTCACCGAGCGCCTGGTGTTCGACACCTATCGTTACGCCAACCTGCTCGACGCCGGCGCGCTCGGCCTGGAGCCCACCGCCCGGAGCGTGGCGGGCAGCCTGGCCCTGCCGCCGGTCCAGCTGGTGTACGCCTACCAGGGCCGCAACGACCGCAAGGCGATGGAGCGGGCACTCCGCTACGCCGAAGCGCTCTCCCCCAACCCCGACCTCCGGGCGGCCCTGCTCGATCTGCTGTACCGACCCAGCGAATAGGCTCAAAGACTACTTCCCGAGCCCCTATCAGCATAAATTTCAAGGCTATGGAATTCCCGGACCTGCCGTCCCGGCTGGCCCAGGTACGTGAAGCGGTCGCCCGCCACCAGCAGGTCGGCGGATGGTCCCATCCGGTGCGCGTGGTCGCGGTCACCAAGGGGCACGGCCCCGAGGCGGTCCGGGCCGCCGCGGCCGCGGGTCTCGAGGACGTGGGCGAGAACCGGGTGCAGGAGGCGTTGGCCAAGCAGGAGGCGGTCGGGTCCGTGCCGGTCACCTGGCATCTGATCGGAACCCTCCAGCGGAACAAGGCTCGCCAGGCGGTGGGGCGATTCGCCCTGATTCACTCGGTGGACCGGCCCGACCTGGCCACCGAGCTCGACCGCCGGTCCGGATCGGGCCCCGGCCGGCAGCGAGTGCTGGTGCAGGTCAATTGTTCGGACGAGCCGCAGAAGGGCGGGGTAGAGCCGACGGGCTTGGTCCCGCTGCTGGCGGAGCTGGCGCAGCTCGGGCACCTCGAGGTCACCGGCCTCATGACGATGAGCGCGCTCACCGAAGACAGCGCGGAGCAGCGGCGGGCATTCCGCCGCCTGCGTGAGCTGCGCGACGAAGGCGAGCGCGCCGGGTACCGGCTCCCCGAGCTGTCGATGGGGATGTCGGGCGACTACACCACCGCGGTCGAGGAAGGTGCGACGATGGTTCGACTGGGGACGATCCTGTTCGGCGAGCGCGCGCGGTGAGCGACGAGAGCTTCCGCCTCACCCCGCTCGATGTGCGCACCCAGGAGTTCGTGCGGGCGGTGCGGGGGTACGACCGTGCCCAGGTGGATCAGTTCAAGCTCCACCTCGCCGAGGAGCTGGAGCGGCTGGTGCGCGACCGGATGCAGGCCGACGAGCGGCTCAAGAGCGCGCAGGAGCAGCTGCGCGGCTATCGCGAGCGGGAGCGGGCGATGAACGAGGCCCTGGTGGCGGCACAGCAGCTCCGCGCCGACAGCCGGGAGCAGGCGGAACGGGAGGCCGAGCTGGTGCTCAAGGAAGCCAGCGCGGAGGCCCACCGCATCGTACAGCAGGCCTATCAGGACGAGGTCTCCATCCGCGAGCGTGCCGACGCCGCGGCCCGGCAGTTCACCGCCTATCTCGCGGGGTTCCGAGGACTGCTGCAGCGCCAGCTGGCGGAGCTCGAGGTGCTGGAGGGCCACAACCGGACCATCGTCGAGCTGCAGGCCGAGGACCTGGCGCGGAGCCGCGAATGAGTCTGGTCACCGACCTGTCGGAGCGGATCGATGCGGCCGCGTGCGTGGTTCGCGAGCGCACCACGCTGCGACCGGAGGTCGGCATCATCCTGGGCACGGGGCTCGGGGGACTGGCCCGGGAGATCACCGTCGAGGCCGAGATCCCCTATGGCGACCTGCCGGGCTTTCCGCTCTCGACAGTCGAGTCGCATGCCGGCCGGCTGTTGCTCGGCCGGTTGCGGGGTCGTCCGGTCGTCGCCATGCAGGGCCGGTTCCACCGATACGAGGGCTACGATCTCCAGCAGGTCACCTTTCCGGTTCGCGTGCTCGCCGCGCTCGGCGCCCGGGTCCTCGCGGTAAGCAACGCCTGCGGCGGGATGCACCCGCTCTGGCACCCGGGCGACCTGGTGCTGCTGAGCGACCACATCAACCTCCTCGGCGACAACCCGCTCGTCGGCCCCAACGACGACCGGCTGGGGCCGCGGTTTCCCGACATGTCGGAGCCATATGACCGGGGTCTGCGCGCACTCGCGCGGGAGGTCGCGCTGGAGCAGGGCATCACGCTCCGGGAAGGGGTCTACGTCGCGGTGCCGGGCCCCAACCTGGAGACCCGGTCCGAGTACCGGATGCTCCGCGGCATCGGGGCGGATGTGGTCGGCATGTCCACCGTGCCCGAGGTGATCGTCGCGGTGCACCAGGGGATGCGGGTGCTGGGAATCTCGATCGTCACCGACCAGTGCCTGCCCGACGCGCTGGAGCCGGCCGACATCGGGCGCATCATCGCGACCGCGGCGGAGGCCGAGCCCCGTCTGACGCAGCTGCTGGCGACCGTAGTGGAGCGACTGGCCTGATGCGCTACCCGGCCTGGCCCGATCTCAGTCCCGACCAGCTGGAGCAGCGGCAGCTCGCGCTCTGGAAGGAAGAGGATCTGTTCCGGCGCACGCTGGAGGCCAACCGCGGCGGCACGCCCTTCGTCTTCTACGAGGGGCCGCCCACCGCCAACGGGCGGCCGGGGATCCACCACGTCTTCGCCCGGACCATCAAGGACCTGGTCTGCCGCTACCACGCGATGCAGGGCCAGGAGGTGACTCGCATCGCCGGATGGGACACCCACGGCCTGCCGGTCGAGATCGAGGTCGAGAAGGAGCTGCAGCTCAACGGGAAGAAGGCGATCGAGTCGTACGGCGTGGCCGAGTTCAACGCCCGCGCGCGGCAGAGCGTGTTCCGCTATCAGTCGGAGTGGGAGCAGCTCTCCGACCGGATCGCGTACTGGCTCGACTACGAGCATCCCTACATCACCTGCAGCAACGACTACATCGAGTCGGTCTGGTGGCTGCTCGACCGGCTGCACCAGCGGGACCTGTTGTCGCGCGGTCACCGCGTGCTGCCGTACTGCCCCCGCTGCGGCACCGTGCTGTCGAGCCACGAGCTGGCGCTGGGGTACGAAGAGGTCACCACCAACTCCATCTACCTGACCTTCCCGCTGGCCGACGATCCCTCGCGCCAGCTCCTGGTCTGGACCACCACGCCGTGGACCCTGCTCTCCAACGTGGCCGTGGCGGTGCATCCCGATCTGGAATACGGCGAGTACCGGGTCGGCGACCGCCGAGTCATCCTCGCCACCTCTCGGGCGGGGCTGCCGAGCGGGCCGGAGAAGGGCGCGCCCAGCTTCGCCGAGCTCGGGGCGGAGCGCACTTTCAAGGGCCGCGAGCTGGTCGGGCTTCGGTACCATCGGCCGTTGGAGCTGGTGGCGTTGCCGGACGACCGCGCCTCCCGCGTCGTGGTCCCGGGTGCGTTCGTGTCCGCCGAGGACGGCAGCGGGTTGGTGCACATGGCGCCGGCCTTCGGGGCCGACGACTATCAGGCCGGCATCGAGCACCGGCTGGCGCTGGTCCGTCCGGTCGCCGCCGACGGCACCTTCGTCGGGACCGGGTGGCCCGAGATCGAAGGCCGGCTGGTCACCGCCAAGGAGACCAACGACCTGATCATCCAGCGGCTCAAGCAGGAGGGTCGCTGGCACCTGACCCAGCCGCACACCCACACCTACCCCCACTGCTGGCGCTGCTCCAGTCCGCTGATCTACTACGCGCGCGACAGCTGGTTCGTGCGCACGTCCGCGGTCAAGGAGCGGATGCTGGAGCTGAATCGGCAGGTGAACTGGAACCCGCCCGAGGTGGGCGCGGGCCGATTCGGGGAGTGGCTGGAGAACAACGTGGACTGGGCCCTGAGCCGCGACCGCTACTGGGGGACGCCGCTGCCGGTCTGGGTTTGCGACCACGACCCTTCCCACGTCGAGGTGGTCGGCAGCTATGCGCGGCTCGCCGAGCGCTGGGGCAAGCCGCTACCGGCCGACTTCGATCCCCACAAGCCGTTCATCGACGGGTACACCTGGCCCTGTGACTGCGGCGGCACCCGGCGACGGACGGCCGAGGTGATCGACACCTGGTTCGACTCCGGGGCCATGCCGTACGCCCAGTGGCACTACCCGTTCGAGCATGAGGCCGAGTTCCGGGCCCACTTCCCGGCCGACTTCATCTGCGAGGGCGTGGATCAGACCCGCGGCTGGTTCTACTCGCTCCTGGCCATCGCAGTCACCGCCTTCGACGCGCCGGCCTATCGCAATGTGGTCGTCAACGAGCTGGTGCTCGATGCCGACGGGCAAAAGATGTCGAAGAGCCGCGGGAACGTGGTGAGCCCCTGGGACATGATCCAGGAATTCGGGGCCGACACGGTGCGGCTTTACCTCCTGGCCTCGAGCCAGGTGTGGCTGCCGAAGCGGTTCGACCAGAACGCGATTCCCGAGGTGGCGGGGAAGTTCCTCAACGCGCTTCGCAGCACCTACGAGTTCTTCCAGCTCTACGCGCCGGACGCGGGGCAGGGCGCGCCACCGGCCGCGGCGCGCCCGCTGCTCGACCGCTGGATCCTGGCGCGGCTCGACGCCACCGTCGAGGCGGTCCACGAGGCGTGGGGCGGGTACGATCCCACTGCCGGGGTCCGGGCCATCATGGACTTCGTGGTGCAGGACCTCTCGCGCTGGTACGTGCGACTGAGCCGCTCGCGGTTCTGGGCCCCCGACGCCGCGGCCGACCCCTCCGCGGTGGCAACGCTGCAAGAGGCCCTCACCACCGTGGCGCGGCTGCTTGCGCCGGCGGCGCCGTTCACCGCCGATTGGCTGCACCGTGCCCTGGCGGGAACTTCGGTGCACCTCGCCCGGTTTCCCGAGACTCTCGGCCGCCGCCTCCCCGAGCTGGAGGCCGGCATGGACGCCGTGCGCCGGCTCGCCTCCCTGGCGCACCACGCGCGGCAGCAGGCCCGGATCGGGGCCCGGCAGCCGCTAGCCCGGATGCAGGTCGCGGTGCCGCCGGCGGCGCGCGGCAGCGGATTCGATGCCTTGCTGGAGCTGCTGCGCCAGGAGGTGAACGTGAAGGCCGTCGACGTGGTCGCGTCGGACACCGATCTGGTCCGGCTCCGCGCCAAGGCCAACTTCCGCAGCCTCGGCAAGCGCTACGGCAAGCGCACGCCCGCCGTGGCGGCCGCGGCGGGGCGCCTCGCGGCGGACCAGCTGCGCGAGCTGGAGCAGGGCCGTCCGGCCGAGCTCGACCTCGAGGGCGAGCGGGTGAGCTACCTGCCGGAGGACGTCGTGGTCGAGCGGGAAGTGGCCAGCGACTGGCTGGTGGGCAGCGACGGCCCCTTCGTCGCGGCGCTCGATCCGGCACTCACCGAGCCCCTTCGGCACGAGGGGGTGGCCCGGGAGGTGGTCAATCGGGTGCAGCGGCTGCGGAAGGAAGCGGGGTACGTCTATACCGACCGGATCGCCCTGTGGATCGAGGGCGCGGGCGCGGTGGCCGAAGCGGTCCGGGTTCATGCCGACTTCATCCAGGGCGAGACGCTGGCGCGGAGCCTCACCATCGGCTCCCGGGCTCCGGCGCCCGACCTGGAGCAACAGGTGGACATCGACGGACAGGGCGTGGTGGTGGGAGTGCAACGACATCCGGACGGCCGGAACGGGGCCGGACCTCAACCCAGGAATGGGGAATGAACAAGAAGCAGCTGACACATCTCGAGAAGCGACTGCTGGAGGAGCGAGCCCGGGTGATGAAGGAGCTCGGCTACTACGACGAGTCGTTCAACGCGACGCTGCAGTCCTCCGACGGCGATCTCTCGTCGTACTCGTTCCACATGGCCGACCAGGGGACCGACGCCATGGAGCGGGAGAAGCAGTTTCTTTTCGCCTCGCAGGAGGGTCGCTACCTCTGGCACGTGAACGAGGCACTGCGCCGGCTGTACGGCAATCCCGAGAAGTTCGGCCATTGCCATCAGTGCGGCCAGGAGATCAACTTCGAGCGACTCGACGCCCTGCCGCACGCGCGCCTGTGCATCACCTGCAAGGAGAAAGAGGAAGATGGAAAGCGCCGCTGATCCAGCGGCGCCCGGGGCGGAGCGGCGGATCTTCTGGATCGCCGCCGTCGTCGTCATCCTGCTCGACCTGATCACCAAGATCGTGGCCGAGGCGGTACTTCTCAGGACCCCGGGCATCGCGGTGCTGGGCGATTGGTTCCAGCTCCGCCTGGTGTACAACCAGGGGGCGGCCTTTGGGCTGCACCTGGGGCCCTACTCCCGCTGGATCTTCCTCACGGTCGCCATCGTGGCCGTGGTCGTCCTGCGGCGGATGTCCCGTACCAGTCCTCCCGGCGACTGGTTCCGGCAGCTGGCGCTCGGCCTCGTCGCCGGCGGCGCCGCGGGCAACCTGATCGACCGGGTCCGCAGCACCCGTGGCGTGGTCGACTTCCTCGACGTCGGCATCGGCGCCCTGCGGTGGCCGACCTTCAACGTGGCCGACATCGCCGTGAGCTGCGGCGCCATCGCGCTCGTGGTCTCGATGTGGCGCGAGGACGTGCGCCAGCCGGAGCCGCCCGCGGCGCCGGTGCTCCAGGGACACGACGCGGAGTGACCGAGGCGGGGCTTCCCGTCGCGCTCACCATCGCCTTCTCCGTCCTGACGGCCGCCACCGAGCGGCTCGATCGCTATCTCGCCGACCAATTGAGTCTCTCCCGCACCCAGGCGGCCCGCCTGGTCGCGGCCGGCGCCGTCCGGGTGAACGGCCGTCCCGGGCGCGCCAGCCAGACGCTCCAGCGGGGGGACGCGGTCGAGGTCCGGCTGGAGGAGCGGCAGCCCGTGCGGGAGCTCCGCCCGGCCCACATTCCCCTCACCATCGTCTTCGAGGACGAGCACCTCGCCGTGCTCGACAAGCCGGCCGGACTGGTGGTGCATCCCGCCCCGGGGCACTGGGACGACACCCTGGTGAACGCCCTCGTGGCCCGGGGTACCGCGCTGGGTGGCGGCATCGCCGGACGCCCGGGCATCGTGCACCGGCTCGACCGGGACACCTCGGGCCTGATGGTCGTCGCCAAGACCGACCTGGCTCACCGGCGGCTCGGCGCCGCGATCGCCGCTCGGCGGGTCCAGCGCACCTACGCGGCCCTCGCCTGGGGACATTTGGACCAGAGCCCCACCGTGATCGAGGCGCCCCTGGCTCGGCACCCCCGCGACCGGAAGCGGATGTCGGTCCAGCCGGCAGGTCGGCCGGCACGGACCGACGCCTATGTCGCGGCTCGGTTCGGGTCGGTGGATCTCCTCCGGCTGGAGCTCCACACGGGGCGGACTCACCAGATCCGGGTCCACCTCGAGCACGCCGGCCACCCCGTGGTTGGCGATCCGGTCTACACCGGCGGGGGGAGCCGTCGGGTGTCCGGGGCGGCGCGCCGGGACGCCGAGGCGCTGGAGCGCGCGACCCCTCGTCAGGCGCTTCACGCGGCGGCTCTGGCATTCCGCCATCCCGCTACCGGCGTGCCGCTGGAATTCCAGGCCGACTGGCCGTCCGATTTGCGCAGTGCATTGCACGTCATCGCTGGCGAAGATCTGGTTGCTCGCCCTGACCCCCTTCGGTATCTTCTTTTCTTTAATAGAGATGGCTAACTCCCCGACCCTCCACGCCGTCATCTTTCGCATCGGTGCGCTGATTTGCGCGGCCCCGGCAGGGATCGTGCGGGAGATCCTCCCCCGTCTGCCGGCTACCCGCATTCCCGGAGTCGCCGAGGCGGTGGAAGGACTGGTGAACGTCCGAGGCACCTTGCTCACGGTCCTCGACGGTCACGTTCTCCTGTCCCAGGCCCGCCGGGCCGACGACGAGGGCGCGATCATCCTGCTCCAGGTCGGGCAGCGCCGCTACGGGCTCGCGGTCGGACAGGTCCTCGACTTCCTCGAGGTGCCCGAGCGGTCGGTCGCCGCCCGGGCGCAGCTTCCCGGCGTAGACCCTCGGCTGGTCAAGGCCGTCGGCGTGCGCGACGACCAGCATTTCATTCTGCTCGACATCGACGCGCTGTTCGCGCCGATCATCGGAGGCTCGGCGGGGCAATAGCCGGCCACTCCCTGTTCTGGAGGCTAGCTCGTGAGCCACACCGTGCTCGTCTGCGACGACGCCATCTTCATGCGCACCATGATCAGCGACATCCTCAGCCAGGCCGGCTTCGAGATCGTCGGCGAGGCCGAGTCCGGGCTCCAGGCGGTGGAGAAGTTCCGCCAGCTCAAGCCCGACCTCGTGACCATGGACATCGTCATGCCCGACATGGGCGGGATCGAGGCGGTGCGGGAGATCTGCAAGAACGACCCCGACGCGAAGATCCTCATGTGCAGCGCGATGGGGCAGCAGGCCCTCGTGGTCGAGGCGATCCAGGCGGGGGCCAAGGATTTCGTGGTCAAGCCGTTCCAGCCGTCGCGGGTGCTCGAAGCGGTCCAGCGGGTCCTGGGCTGACCCGGTGGATCTGGCGAAGTACGCCGCGCTCTTTCTCAACGAGAGCCGGGAGCACCTGAACGGGTGCAACCAGCTCCTGCTCGAGTGGGAGCGGGCCCCCGAATCGCGCTCACCGGTGGGCGGACTGTTCCGGGCGGTGCACACGATAAAAGGCATGGCCGCGACGATGGGCTACGCCGGCGTGGCCGACCTGGCGCACCGGCTGGAGAACCTGCTCGACGCACTGCGCGGCGGCCGGGTGACCGCCGACTCCACCGTCTTCCAGCTTCTCTTCCGCTCGGTGGACGCGCTGGGGACCGGGGTCGACAACGCCGCCCGAGGGGCCGATGCCGCTGCCGACCCGGAGCTCACGGCGGAGCTCGACCGTGTGGCGGGAGGCCAGGGGACCGAAGCGGCGACCGCGATCGGGCCCGCCGAGACGACGCGGGCCCGCGCGGTGGAAGTCACCTTGCGCCGCGAGGCGGTCATGCGGGGCGCCCGCGCTTCGCTGATCCTGGCCCGTCTGGAGCCGCTGGGCGCCGTGTCCGCCCTCCGGCCACCGGCAGCGGCGTTCGAGCGCGACGAGTTCGACGGCCGGTTCGGCTTCCGCCTCGCCACCCTGGCCACGGACGGTGACATCGAGCGCATCATCCGACGCACCGGGGAGGTCGCGCTGGTCACGATCGGCGATCCGGTCGATGCCGCCGAGACCGCCGAGCGCGGCCGCCAGATCCGGGTGGATCTCGCTCGGCTGGACGCCCTGATGAAGCAGGTCGGCGAGCTGGTGGTCGCCAAGAATCGGTTGGCCGCGCTGGCCGTCGCGTCGGGCGACGCCGACCTCGCCGAGGTGAGCGATCGGGTCACCCGCCTGGTGGCGGGGATGCAGGGCGAGGTGCTGGCCGCCCGCATGACGCCCGTGGGCGAGGTGTTCGAGCGCTTCCCCCGCCTGGTCCGCGACCTGGCCCGCGATCTCGGCAAGCGGATCCGCTTCGACGCCGAGGGAGAGGACATCGAGCTCGACCGGTCGGTGCTGGACGAGATCGGGGAGCCGCTGCTTCACCTGGTCCGGAACGCGGCCGATCATGGCATCGAGCGGCCCGACGTCCGGGCGGCCCAGGGCAAGCCAGAGGAAGGGCGCATCCTGCTCTCGGCGGCGCGGGAGCGGAACAGCGTGGCCCTCCGGGTGACCGACGACGGCAAGGGTATCGACCGGGCGGCGATCCTGGCCAAGGCGAAGCGGGAGGGGCTGGCCGACGCGAGCACCGAGACCCTGACCGACGACCTGCTGCTCCGGGTCCTGGCCCGGCCGGGATTCAGCACCGCGGCGGCCGTGAGCGGGGTCTCGGGACGCGGCGTCGGAGTGGACGTCGCCATGACCCGGGTGCGGGCGCTGGGTGGCACCCTGGAGGTGCGGAGCGAGCTGGGGCGGGGCACCACGTTCACCGTGCGCGTGCCGCTCACCCTCGCGATCGTGCGGGCGCTTCTGGCCCGGGCCGGCAACGAGCGCTACGCCGTGCCGCTGGCGTACGTGGCGGAGACGGTGGAGTTCGATCCCCGCGCCGTCACCTCGGTTCGGGACCGGGAAGCCCTCCTGGTGCGCGACCAGGTGGTGCCCACGGTGCACCTCCGCGAGCTGGTGCAGGGAGACGGCGGGGCGCCGGCTGCGCGCGCGCCCACCGTAATTCTGGAGCTGGGTGACCGTCGGACGGCGCTCGTGGTGGACGCCCTGGCGGGTCAGCAGGACATCGTGGTCGAGCCGTTCGACGCGCCCACCGGTATGCCGCCCTTCGTGGGTGGAGCGACGATTCTCGCCGACGGCGCGCCGGCGCTCATTCTCGACGCCGCGGCGCTGTTGTAGGGAGGAGAATTATGGAAGACGTCCGGGAGCTGAAAGAGCTGCAGCTCGACGCCCTGCGGGAGGTCGCCAATATCGGGGCCGGCCACGCGGCCACCGCGCTGTCGCAGATGACCAACCGCACGATCATGATCGCCGTGCCGGAGGTCAACGTGCGGGCGCTGGAGGACGTGACGGACCTGGTCGGGCGTGGCGACGAGGTGATGGCTGCCGTCCTGATGCACATGATGGGCGATCTCACCGGCCGCACCCTGGTCCTGTTCCAGGCCGACTCCGCCCGCGCGCTGTGTGATATACTGATGCGCCGCGAGCCCGGGAGCACCCAGGAGTTCGGGATCATGGAGCAATCGGGCCTCAAGGAAGCCGGCAACATCCTCGCCAGCGCGTACCTCAATGCGCTCAGCGATTTCATGGGCATGATGCTGGTCCCCTCGGTCCCCAGTCTGGTGGTGGACCTGAGCGCGGCGGTCCTGACCAGCGCCTACCTCAACTTCGGTCATGCCCGCGATTACGTCTTCTGCGTGGAGACCTCGTTCCGGGTGGAGAACACCGCCGCGCCGCTGATGGGCCATTTCCTGCTCCTGCCCGACATGCCCTCGCTCCGGGCCATCTTCGACGCCATTCGCCTGACCTGAGCCGATGCCCGCCCCCGTGCTGTCGGAGCGCGATCTCGCGGTGTTGCGCTCCTTCGCGCGACGCATCGACGCGTCCGATGCGGGCGCGCACAACAACCTCGGCGTCCTCTACTATCAGAAGGGCCTGACCGACGAGGCGATACTCGCCTTTGCCCGGGCGCTCGAGCTCGATCCCAAGATGCAGGTGGCCCAGGCCAACCTCGACATCGCCTACCGGGAGAGCGGGCACTACGACCGGCGCATCACCGAGCTGCGCGAGCGGGTGCGCCTCAGCCCGGAGGACCGCGACGGGCGCTGGGAGCTGGCCCGCTCGTACGCCGCGCTCGGCCGTCACGCCGAAGCGATCGCCGAGTTCGACGCCCTCCTGGCGTGGCATCCCCACGATGTTCCGGCCATGGTCCAGCTGGCCCTCGCCGAGAAGGCGCTGGGTCAGCTCGACCAGGCCAGCGCCTGGCTCGAGCGGGCCTGCCGGCAGGATCCCCAGAGCGCGGTGGCGCGCTTCTACTACGGCGAGGTGCTGTACAACCGGGGGCTCAACGAGCCAGCCCTGGCCGAGCTGAAGGAAGCGATCGCCCGGAATCCGGACTACGCCGAAGCGCACTATCTGCTCGCCTTCGTGTACGGCGATTTGGGGCAGCACGAGGCCGCGCGCGAGGCGACCAAGCGCGCCATCGCGCTCAACCCGACGCTGGCCCGGGCGCAGGCGAACCTGGCCCTCGACCGCTACGACGGTCGGCCCGGCGAGCACGCGGGCGACGCGGTCCGCGCCGAGACGCCCCAGCCGGTGCCCGATGCACCGCTGGCCCACTTTAATCTCGGACTCGCCTTCCGGCAGAAGGGCTACCACGACGAGGCACTGCGGGAGTACCGCCTCGCGCTCGAGGCCGGCGAGGATCGGCGGCTCAACCTCCAGGCCATGGCCGAGGTGCACTTGCTTCGGCGCGAGCTGGGCGCGGCGCTCGAGCTGTACGACGGACTGGTGCGGGAATACGCCGATAGCCCCAAGCTGTGGAACGAGCGCGGCGTCTGCCTGCACCAGGCGGGCCGGCGGGCGGAGGCGGTCGACTCCTACGAGCACGCGGTGGCGGTGGACCGGGGGTACCAGCTGGCCTGGAACAACCTGGGCGTGGCCCGGGCGCACGAGGCCGGCGCCGACCCGGCGGTAGCGGCGTTCCGGGAGGCGATCTCCGGGGAGCGACCGCTCTTCGCCGCGCGGCTCAACCTGGGACTGCTCTACTTCCAGCGGCGGCAGTTCCGCTCGGCGCTCGGCGAGTATCAGCAGGCGCTCACCGAGCAGCAGGGCAGCGCCGTGGCCTGGAACGGCGTGGGCCTGGTCCTCATGGAGCTCCGGCGCTATGAGGATGCCCGCAACGCCTTCGGTCGGGCGGTAGATGCCGACCCCGCCTTCGCGGCCGCCCATTACAACCTGAGCTTCGTGCTGAGCCAGCTCGGCGACTTCGACGCCGCCCTGCGGGAGACCCGGCGCGCGCTGGAGCTCGAGCCGCTCTACGTGCCCCAGAAGTTCTCGCTCACGATCGATCTGCAGTACGAAGACCCGACCATCGCCATCGCGCCCGAGCTCTCGGCGGAGAGCACGGGCGAGGACCTGGCCGGCGAGTTCAGCTTCGACGCACCGGTGCTCGATCGTCTGTTCGAGGAGCTGGCGCCCCCGGCGCCGGCCGGGGCTCCGGCGGCGGCGCCGGGCGACGCGCTCGATCTCGCCCGCGACTACATCGCCAAGGGACTCCTCGACCTGGCCATGGCCGAGCTGAGCCGGGCCGGGGGACGGGGCGCACCGCGCAGCACGACCGCGGTGCTGCTGGGCGACATCTTCGCCAAGCGTGGCCTTTACGGGGAGGCGCTCGAGCGCTACCGCGAGGCGCGGGCCGCCGCACCCGACGATCCGGACGCCACCCTGGGCGAGATCCGGGCACTCCTGGCGCTGGGCTGGGCCGGCGACGCCGCGCCGCTCGCCGACGAGCTGGCCTTGCGGGTGCGGGGCGACGTCGAGGTACTGGTCGCCCGGGCGCGGGTGCGGCTGGCGGTGGGTGACGCGCTCGGCGCGCTCGACTGCATCCGGGAGGCCCAGGTGCTCGCGCCCGGCCGCCCCGACCTCTTCCACCTCCAGGCCCAGGTCTCATCCCGCCTGGGCGATCGCTCGGCCGCGCTTGCCGCATTCAACGCCGCGCTGCAGCTCGACCCCTCGCTGGTCCGGGTCTGGTTCGAGCTGGGAGGGCTGGAGGAAGAGCGCGGCAACGCGACTTCGGCGCGCGCCGCCTACGAGCGGGCCCTCGATCTGCTCCCGACCTACTCCGCCGCCGCGCTGGCGCTGGCCGACCTGCTGCGCCGCACCGACGGCCCGACCCGCGCGATCGGCGTGCTCATCCGCCTGCTGGAGTCCGACCCCTACGATCTGGAGGCTCTCACCGCACTCGGCGCCACCCTGCTCGAGGAAGGCCGTACCACGCAAGCGCTCGAGGCCTTCGCCCGGGTGCTTCGCTTCGACCCGGAGCACGCGGGCGCCCTGTACCACCAGGGCGCCGCATTGGCGCGCCAGCGGCAGTACGACCGCGCGGTCGCGGCCTGGGAGCGGGTGGTGCAGCTCGATCCCGGCGGCCCCTACGCGGCGCAGGCCCGGAGTCGCGCGCGCAGCGCCCGGGACCTCCAGCACATCTTCGCTGCCTCGGCGGGGTGACCGGTGGCGCTCGAAGGTCCGCTCAAGGAGCTGCACATCCAGGACGTCTTCCAGCTGCTCGACCTCGGCCGGAAGAGTGGGGTGCTGCGGGTGACGTCGGAGCTGCGCCAGGCCGCCGCGACGGTCTCCTTCGACCGGGGCGGCGTCGTTGCGGCCTCGCTCGGGAGCGACGACCAGCCGATCGGCTCCCGCCTGGTGCGGCACGGCAAGATCACGCCCGAGCAGCTCGAGCGCGCCCGGCACCTGCAGAACACCGGCGATGCCCGCCGGCTGGGCGACATCCTGGTGGACCTCGGCGCGATCGGTCGACGGCAGCTCGAGCGACAACTCAAGGGTCAGGTCGAGGAGACGGTGTTCGAGCTGCTCGGCTGGACCGAGGGGTACTTCCGGTTCGAGGAGGGAGCGCCAGGGCACGCCGCGGTGGAGTCTCCGGTCCGGTTTCCCACCGAAGCATTGCTGATGGAAGCGGCGCGACGGCTGGACGAGTGGTCCCGGATCGGTTCGACGGTGGCGCACCTCGGGTTGGTGCCCCGGCTGCCATCCAGCGAGGATCTCGCCGGCTCACCGCTCGATCTGGTCCCGTTCGAATGGGAGGTCCTGGCCGCGGTCGACGGCGAGCGCGATCTCCACGCGCTGGCGCACGCCCTCGGCCGATCCGAGTTCGAGGTCGCGCGCACGGTGTACGGGCTCACGACGGCGGGGGTGCTGGTGCTGAGCGATCCCGCGCAGCCGGGCGTCGAGCCGGAGACCGGGCGCGACCCGGCCGCGCTCCTGGTCCCTGCCCGAGAGGCGCTCGCGCAGGGAGAGTACGAAATCGCCGCCGGCGCGCTGGAGGAGGTCCTGCGCCAGGACCCGCTCATGCCCGAGGCGCGGCGGATGCTCGGCATGTGCCAGGCGGCCATGGGCCGGTTCGACCGGGCGCTCGAGTCCTGGGCCGCGTGGAGCCGGTTCGGTCCCCGCGCGCCGGGGGAAGAGGCGGAGGAGACGTCGGTGGAACGGATGCGACAGGCGGTGCACACGCTGGTGCGGGAGCTGGAGCGTCACCGTGAGTGACGACATCCGCGCCCTGACCGCCCGCCTCGCCGACGAGCCGACCAGCCTCGCCTTTCTCGAGCTGGGCGAGGCTCTGCGGCGGCGGGGGCAGTACGAGGCGGCGGCCAAGGTGGCGCGCGGCGGCTTGTCCCGCTACCCGGGGCTGGCCGACGCCCACGACCTGGTCGCGCGGATCCTGAGCGATCAGGGCGACCTGGCCGGCGCCTTCGACGCCTGGGCCGACGCCCTCCGCCTCGATCCCCTGCGAAGCAGCGCGCTGAAGGGGCTCGCCTTCCTCTACTTCCGCGCGGGCGACGTACCGGCGGCGCTGGAGCACCTCGCCCGCGCCGCGGAGGCCGATCCCGACGATGTCACGATTCCGGCGGCGATCGCACGGATGGAGCGCACAATCGCGGGGCAGGGCGAACCGCCCGAGGCGGGACCGCCGGCTCCGCAGGGCTTGGTCTCGATGGCTCCCCTGGCAGCGCCCAGTGCGCCGGCGGAGGCCCCGACACCCGTTCCTCCGGCCGTGCAGCCGGCACCGGTCGCCTCGGCCGATTCACCGTTCGCCGATTTCAGCGACGGAGAGCGCGGCCTCCTCCTGGCCGACGCGAACGGCCTCCGCCTGGGTGGCACGCTCGCGGCGCCCGGCGGTGGCGATGCGGGAGACCGCGTTGCCGCGGAGCTCGGCGGAGTCGTGCGCGAGGCGGGCCGCGCTTCCCGGCTCCTCGGGCTCGGCAGCTGGCACTCGATCGCCATCGAGACTCCGGCCGCGTTCCTGGTCCTGGTGCCGCCGAGCGGGGAAACCGTCCTGCTGGCGTCGCGGGAGCCATCGATGCCCATGGCTCGCCTGGGTCTGCTGGCCGAGCGGGCCGCGCGAGTCGCCCGCCGCTGGCTGGAGCGGGGCTCATGACCCCCGAGACCATGGTGCTGGACCGGGTCACCCGGGTGCCCGGCGTGCGCGGCGCGCTGCTCGCCTCGGCCGGTGACGGGCTGGTCGTGGCCGAGCAGCTGATGGACGGGGTCGACGGTCGGGCCGCGGCGGCGCTCGCGGGGGCGCTGGTGGGGCGGCTGCTCCGCACCACGGGCGCGGCTGGATTGGAATCGCCGCTCTTCGTCCATCTGCGGGCGGAGCAGGGGTCGTTGCTCGCGGCGCCGGCGCCGAACGATCTGGTACTGGTGGCGGTCGTGGGGCCGGACGCCAACATCGGCCTGGCGCGGCTCGAGATGCTCGACGCCGCGGGACGCCTCGGCTGATGCGCGCGCTCGAGCCATGGGTGGAGCTTCCGCTGCAGGCCTTTCTCGACGAATCGGCGGCGCGTCTCACGCTGCTGATGACCTCCTCGGGCCAGGTCGTCGCGCAGCACGGCTTCGCCCGGTCGCTCGATGTCATGACCGCGGCCGCACTGGGTGCCGGAATCGTCGCCTCGACCGAGGAGATGGCTCGGCTGATGGGAGGAACCCGGTTCGAGGCGCTGGTACATCACGGGGCCCGGCAGAGCTGCCTGCTCTCCGTCTTCGCCACGCCGCGGGGCCGTTGGATCGGGCTGGTGGTGTTCGGGCCGGAGACCTCGGTGGGGATCGTGCAGCTGTTCTTCAATCGGATGGTGAGCGAGCTCGAGGCCGTGGCGCCGCGCGAAGCGGCGGCGAGGCCGACCCTGGCCGAGAACTTCGAGCACGAGCTCAATGCCAGTCTCAAAGCGCTCTTCGGACGGTAGCCGATGTCCCTGGTCAACTTCACCGCGCGCGAGATTACCTGCAAGATCGTCTACTACGGGCCCGGACGGTCCGGAAAGACGACCAACCTGCAGTACGTCTATGGCCGCGTGCCGGAGACTCGACGGGGACGGATGGTCTCGCTCGCGACTCAGACCGATCGCACGCTCTTCTTCGATTTCCTCCCCCTCGAGCTGGGCAGCATCTCGGGGTTCACCACCAAGTTCCAGCTCTACACGGTACCCGGGCAGAGCTACTACAACGCCACCCGCAAGCTGGTGCTCCAGGGCGCCGACGGTGTGGTGTTCGTGGCCGACAGCCAGGCTCGCCGCTTCGACGACAACCTCGAGAGCCTGCAGAACCTGCAGGACAACCTGTTGAGCGAAGGGGTGGATGTCCGGCAGCTGCCGGTGGTGTTCCAATACAACAAGCAGGATCTGCCGAGCGACCTCATCCTCGCCCCGGCCGAAATGGACGACGCCCTCAATTTCCGGGCGGTCCCCAGTTTCGGCGCCGACTCGCTGCACGGCACGGGGGTGTTCGAGACCCTGCGGGGTATCTCGGAGATGGTGCTCAAGCGCCTCGCGGCGGGGACGCCGGTCGCGTGACGGTCACCCTCAACCCCCTCTACCGCTTCGAGACCTTCGTGGTCGGAGCGGCCAACCGCCTGGCGGTCACCGCCGCCAAGGCGGTGGCCGAGGCCCCGGGCACGGTGTACAACCCGCTGTTCATCTACGCCCGACCGGGGCTGGGCAAGACCCACCTCCTGATGGGCGTGGGACACGCCGCCCGGGCCATCAATCCGCGGCTCGCGGTGGAGTATCTCACGCTCGACGAGTTCGTCGAGGCCTTCCACGCCGCCATCGCCGCGGGTCAGGGCGAGGCCTATCGCAAGCGGTTCCTCGACGTGGATCTCCTCCTCGTCGATGACGTACAGTTCCTCACCCACCGTCGGGAGATGCAGGCCGAGCTGCTCCGCCTCACCGACGCGCTGCAGACGGCGAATCGGCAGATCGTGCTCACCAGTGACCGGCCGCCCGCGGAGATCGAGGCCCTCGACGAGCGGCTCATCCGGCGCTTCGCCGGCGGCCTCATTATCGACGTCGCCGCTCCGGACTACGAGACCCGGGTGGCCATCCTCCGGCGGAAGGCGGAGGAGCGCCGGGCGGTCTTCGCCGAAGGGGTGCTCGAGGCCGTCGCCGGGCTCAACATCGACAACGTCCGCGAGCTGCTCGGCGCGCTCAACCGGATGATCGCTCACCAGGCGGTGGGTAACGCCCCGATGTCGCCGGCCGAAGCGCGGGAGCTCATCGGCGGTACGGCCGTTCGGCTGGACGGCGGCACGAGCGGAGACGCCGAGCCTGCGATCGTGAGCGCGCCGAGTGAGCCAGAGCCGGCCGTCTCTGCCGCCGTACCGTCCCAGCGCACTAATGCCGACAAGGACGAGTTTTCCGATTTTCTGAGTGAGATCCACGCCACCGTCGCTCAACAGGTGGACGCGTGGCGGGCCCAGATCGGCGCCGCCATCCTGCGCTGGCAGGGCGAAGGGTATCGGACCGGTCGGCTCGAGGCGTTGCTCGACGCGGAGGTGGCCCCCGACGCGGACCTGGCGGTCCACGGGTTCGAGCGCGACGTGGAGCGGCTCAGGGCCATGGAGGCCGAGGCAGCGGACCTGGCGCCGGAGCTGGCCGGCTCGCCGGCATTCCGCGACCCTGCCGACATTCCCTCGGCGGAGGCGTTGCTGCTGCGGGCCCGGAACGGTGCGGTGCCTCCACCGGCGCCCTCTCCGATCTGGCAGCTGGCCGATCTCATCGAAGGATCGAGCGCCCGGGTGGCCCTGCAGGCGGCGCGGGTCGTTGCCGAGGAACCCGGTGCGCGGTACAACCCGCTCGTCCTGGTCGGCGGGGGCGGGGCGGGCAAGACCCACCTTCTCCATGCGATCGGCAACCAGCTCGCGCAGCGCTGCACCGGCCCGGTGGCCTGTCTCAGCGCGCCCGAGTTCACCGCCGAGCTGATCGACGCGATCGACCGCGACACGGTGGGCGCCTGGCGACAGCGCTACCGTCGCTGCACCGCCCTGCTGCTGGACGACGTGCACCTCATCGGCGAGAAGGACCGGACCCAGGAAGAGCTCTTCCTCCTCTTCAACCTTCTGGTCGAGTCGGGCCGCCAGCTCGTCTTTACCTCGGCTGCGGCGCCCGCGGCCATCGCAGGGCTGGAACCGCGGCTCCGCACCCGCCTGGAGGGCGGGCTGGTGGTCGAGCTTCCGGCGCCCGATCCCGAAGTCCGGGAAGTCGTCGTCGCGAAGACGCTTTCGGTCCGCCCGGGCACGATCGAACCCGAGCTCGCGACCTATCTCGCCTCCCGACCTGCCGACTCCGTCCGCGTCGTCGTGGCGCAGGTACAGCGGGTCCTTAACGCCGCGGAGGCCCGGGGGCAGCCCGCCACGGCCGCGCTGGCGCGCGAAGTGCTCGACGGAGTCATGCCATCGCCACCGCCGCGCAAGTCCGGGCCGGGCCGGTCCAGCGGGATCGTCGCGCCTACGGCCGGGGGCGCCCGCAGCCGCGAGAAGACCGTGTGGGAGTGGCCCGAGATCGGCGACCGCCTGCTGGAGGAGTGGCGCTGATGGCGATCAAGGGCAGCCTCAAGGAAGCCAGCCTTCCGGACGTGATCCAGCTGCTGTTTCTGGGTCGCCGCACCGGCTGTCTCGCGCTCGCCGATCGACACAACTTCGGCACCATCTATTTCGACGAAGGGCACATCGTCTTCGCCGCCATCGTCAATCGCCGGGATCGCCTGGGCGACATCATGGTGGCGAGCGGCCGGATCACACCGGAGCAGCTCACCGCCGCGATCGAGCAGCAGCGCGACGATCGGGAGCACAAACTGGGCGAGATCCTGGTGGAGCAGGGAGCGATCGCGCGTCCCGAGCTGGAGCAGTGGGTCCGGCACCAGATCGAGGAGGCGGTCTACTACCTGTTCACCTGGAGCTCGGGGACGTTCAACTTCGAGGCCGGCGTCCGCCCGGAGCGGGAGGATCTCCTGGTCCGGATCAATCCCGAGTTCCTGCTGCTCGAGGGCGCTCGCCGGGTGGATGAGTGGAGTCTGATCGAGAAGAAGATTCCCAGCTTCGACATCATCTTCTCGGTCGACCGCGC
>DASSML010000078.1:0-2371 GCA_035688895.1 Gemmatimonadales bacterium | reverse complement strand
GGCAATCGAGCTGACCCGCACGGTCGGATTTCGGGCGGTGCATCGCCTGTACCGGGCCGATTGGAGCCCGGAGCGGAACCGCGAGGCGTTCGGGCCGCTGAGCGACCCTCCCGGACATCCCCACGACTACCGCTGCGCCGTCACCGTGACGGGGCCGCTGGATCCGGCGATGGGCATGGTGGTTGATCTGGTGGAGCTCGACGGAATCCTGCAAGATGAGATCGTGACCCCATTCGAGGGCCGGAACCTCAACCAGGACGTGGCCGAGTTCGCCGCGGGGACCCTCCCGACCTGCGAGTCCCTGGCGGTCCTGGTCTATCGGCGCGTTGCCGCCCGGCTTCCCGCCGGGGTCAGGCTCGCCCGGGTGCGAGTGGCCGAGGACGCGACCCTGCACGCGGACTGCACCGGCGTGCTCTGAGCCGGCCCTGCCGCCGATCCCCGCCCCCGGGTGCACTGTGTTGGCCCCGGGTCGGGAGGCCGTCTCCACGTTTCTAGAAGAACCACAGGCGCGGAGCACAGTGGCACCATTTTGGGAGGGCTGATGCGCATCCGGATTCTCGCGGCCGCCCTGACCGGCGCACTCATGACCCTGGCCGGACCAGCTTCGGCGCAGAAGACCGGAGACCAGTCGCGCTTGGTGTTCACGGTCTCGGCAGCGTACGTGTCCGGGACCGATCTCTGGCATGTCCCCGATCAGCCCGTGCGGGGCGGCAGCTTGGACGTAGGACGGGCGATCCAAAACAAGGCCGGCGCTGCGATGGCAGCGACCTATTTCAAGGGAGCGAATCTCGGTCTCACCGCCGACGTCTTCATCTTCGAGCTGGGCTACGCCGACGCCTGCCAGCAGGTGCGCCCGGGCGATGAGATCAACCGACTCGGCTGCATCGACATCGACGAGTCGGAGCACTCGGCGCTCGCGGCGGTGTTTACCCTGGGTGCCATCTACCGGGTGGCGAGCACGGAGATCGTCTCGCCCTACGTGCGGGCGGGCGCCGGGGTCCTGGTCTCCAACCAGAGCTCGATCCTCACGTCCGGGCTCGCCATGCCACCGGGCAACACCGGGCCGCCCGTGCTGCTCCAGGTGTACAACGACGACCGCAAGTCCCGGATCGGGGGCGCGCTGGGTTTGGGCGTTGGCCTCACTACACCGATCAGCAGCGGGTTCCAGTTCCGGCTGGAGCTGAGGGACAACATCCTCGGTATCGAGAAGGTCGACGGCGCCTCGCCGGAAAACGACTTCAACCCGCCCCACAGCGTGGCGTTCAAGCACCTCCTCGGCGTCATCGCCGGGGTGGACCTGGTGCTGGAGCGGCATAAGGGACGGCGCTATTGACCGACGCCGGACCGGTCCGCGGCGCGATTCTGGCCGGCGGCGGCGCGACCCGGTTCGGCGGCAGGCCGAAGGGCCTCGAGATAGTCGGTGGCGAGCGGATCCTAGACCGAGTGGCCGAGGTGCTCGCCTCGGCGCTGGGTGTGCCGCCGATCCTGGTCGCCAACGCCCCCGATGCGGGGTCGTGGCGGCCCGACCTTCGGGTAGTGACGGATGTCCGCCCCGGCCTCGGCGCCCTGGGCGGGATCTACACCGCGGTGCTGGCCGCCCCGGCGCCGGTGGTCTGCGTCGCCTGGGACATGCCGTTCGTCACCCCCGCGCTGGTGCGCCGGCTGGCCGACGGCCTCGCGGCCGCCGATGCGGTGCTCCCCGCGAGCGGCGGCCCCCGCGACGCGGAGCCCCTCTGCGCCGGCTACGGTCCGGCCTGCGGTGACGCGATCGCGAGCAGCCTCGAGGCCGGGGACCTGCGGGCCGTCGCCTTCCATGCTCGCATCAGCGTCGATATCCTCCCTCTCACGGAAGTCGCGCGCTACGGAGACCCCGCGGCGCTGTTCTTCAACGTGAACACCGCCGAGGACCTGGCGCGGGCGGACGAGCTGTGGCGGCGACTCGGATCATCTCCATCATCGGGCGGAAGAACGCCGGCAAGACCACGCTGACCGTCGCGCTCGCCGCGGAGCTGGCCCGCCGGGGCCGTCGGGTCATGACGATGAAGCACTCGGACCACCCGGCCAACCTGGACAGCCCGGGCACCGACAGCTGGCGCCACTTCCATGAGGGCCGGGCCGAGCGCACCCTGCTGGTCGGCCCCGAGCTCCAGGTCCTGTTCCATCGCAGCGCCGATACCTACGACCCGATAGGGCTCGCCCGCGAGCACCTCTCCAGCGCGGAAATCGTGCTGGCCGAGGGGTTCAAGCGTGCGCCGCTGCCCAAGATCGAGGTCTTCCGCCCATCGGTGTCACCCGAGCCGCTGTTCGACCCCTCGCTGCCCAGCGCCCCGGAGTGGGCCGCCATCGTGACCGACGACCCCTTCTACGAACC
>DASSML010000077.1:0-2407 GCA_035688895.1 Gemmatimonadales bacterium | reverse complement strand
GCGCGAGGGGCGGAACATCCGCGCCTTCGAGACCGCCACCGGGGTGGACGTCATCATCGACGATACGCCCGACACCGTGATCGTGAGCTGCTTCGACCCGATCCGGCGGGAGGTGGCCCGGCGCTCGCTGGAAGCGCTGATCCAGGATGGACGCATCCACCCCGGCCGGATCGAAGAGATCGTCGCGAAGGTCCAGAAGGAGCTGGACGCCCAATTGGTGGAGCTGGGCGAGCAGGCCGCCTACGACACCGGCATTCACGGGCTCCACGCCGAGCTGATCAAGCTGATCGGCCGGATGCGCTACCGCACCTCCTACGGCCAGAACATCTACGACCACTCGAAGGAAGTGGCCTGGCTGGCGGGGATGATGGCGGCGGAGCTGCATCTCGACGTCCAGCTCGCGCGGCGGGGCGGCCTGCTCCACGACGTCGGCAAGGTGCTGACCCACGAGGGCGAAGGAACCCACGTCGAGCTCGGCGTCGACGTGGCGCGCCGGTACGGCGAGTCGGCCGCGGTAATCAACTGCATCCAGGCCCACCACGACGACGTGCCCCACGAGTCGGCCGAGTCGGTGCTGGTCCAGGCGGCCGACGCCATCAGCGGCGCTCGCCCCGGAGCCCGCCGCGAGGCCTTCGAGACCTACGTGAAGCGGCTCACCAGGCTGGAGGAGATCGCCAACGGGTATCCCGGCGTGGAGAAGTGCAACGTGATCCAGGCAGGCCGGGAGGTCCGTGTGGTGGTGGTGCCGGAGCGGATCGACGACGGGGCCGCGGCCCAGCTCAGCGAGACGATCGCGCGGCGGATCGAGGACGAGCTGCAGTATCCGGGACAGATCAAGGTGGTAGTCATCAGGGAGACACGAGCCGTGGGCATTGCACGATGAGTGGGAAGACGATGAGCGCGAAGATCCTCGACGGCGTGGCGCTGGCCAAGACGATCCGGGCCGAGGTGGCCGCGGCGGTGGCGAAGGCCGCCGCCACGACCAAGCCTGGCTTGGCCGCGGTCCTGGTGGGCGACGATCCGGCGAGTGCGGTTTATGTGCGGAGCAAGGGCAAGGCGTGCGAAGAGGCGGGGATGCACTCGGAGACCGTCCGCCTCCCCAAGGAGACCACGGAGGCCGAGCTGCTCGCGGTGGTGGACCGGCTCAATGCCGACCCCAGGATCCACGGCATCCTGGTGCAGCTCCCGCTGCCCAAGCAGATCGACAGCGAGAAGGTCCTCCGCCGAGTCGACCCCGCCAAGGACGTGGACGGCTTTCATCCGGTGAACGTCGGCAAGCTGGTCACCGGCGACCGGAGCGCCTTCCGGCCGGCGACCCCCTACGGTGTGCAGCAGATGCTGATTCGCTCCGGGATCGAGACCAAGGGCGCCCACGCGGTCATCGTGGGGCGCAGCAACATCGTCGGGAAGCCGATGGCCAACCTGCTGATCCAGCAGGGCCCCGGGGGCGACGCGACGGTGACGGTCTGCCACTCCCGCACCCGCGACCTGCCCGCGGTCACCCGGAGCGCCGACATCCTGATCGCGGCGATCGGGAAGCCCGAGTTCGTCACCGCCGACATGGTGCGCCCGGGCGCGGTGGTGATCGACGTGGGAATCAACCGGGTGGACGACCCATCGCTGCCCAAGGGCTACCGCCTGGTGGGCGATGTGGCGTATGGACCGGTGTCCGAGCTGGCGTCCTGGATCACTCCGGTGCCGGGCGGCGTGGGGCCGATGACGATCGCGATGCTGCTGCAGAATACCCTGCAGGCCTGGCAGCAGATCGAGTCTCGCTAGTTCGGTGCTTGTTGCCGGAGCTCCGTGAATTGCCGGAGCTCCTGCGGCGTTCTTGACACGAAGGTCACGAAGCACACGAAGGACACGAAGCCGCCCCCCACACCCCATTATTTTTTGTTTTTGCCGTTCTTCGTGCCCTTCGTAGCTTCGTGGTGAAACGGCCGCACTCTCCGCCCAACGCGCAGGAGCCCGCCGAACAACCGATGGCCGTCTCCCCTCAACTCTCCCTGATCAGCCCGACGGACGAAGCAATGTCCGTGAGCCAGTTCAATGCCGCCGTCAAGCGGATGGTCCAGGACCGGATCCCCGCCCTTTGGCTCCGCGGTGAGGTGGTGGGACTCAAGCCGCACCCCAAGGGGCACTGGTACTTCACCCTCCGCGAGGGCGAAGCCCAGGTCCGCTGCGCCATGTGGCGTACCTACAGCCAGCGGGCCGGGAAGCCGCCCAAGGACGGCACCGAGGTCTTCGTCCTGGCCCGGGCCGACTACTACGAGGCCAAGGGTGACTTCCAGCTCAGCATCACCCGCATGCTGCCGACCGCGGGCATGGGCGCGGCCCAGCGGGAGCTGGAGCGGGTCAAGGAGGCGCTGCAGCGCGACGGGCTCTTCGATCCGGCCAGGAAGCGGCG
>DASSML010000076.1:0-7996 GCA_035688895.1 Gemmatimonadales bacterium | reverse complement strand
ACCGAGCTGGAGCTTGCCGTCGGGCACGGGGCGACCGCCGAGGAACGGCAGTCGCGCCTTGGAGTCGAGCCGCAGGTGCCCGAAAACGGTGCGCGGGTGGTCCATGAAGTAGCGGCCAACGAGATCGTGGTCGTTGCCGAGCTGGGAGAGCAACAGCAGGCGCGCGTTCTCCACCCCTCCGCAGGCCACCACGAAGCGTCGGGCTCGGATCTCGAAGGCGGGGCCGTGCAGGACGGCCGCCTCGATCGCGGCGACCGTTCGGCCGTTGGGCTCTGAGCGGAGCCGGAGCGCGTTCCCATTCAGCAACACCCGCACTCGCTCCGACCGCCGCAGCTCGGCGCGATATGCCGAGCCAAACCGCATCGGGCTCCGGGCCCAGAGCGAGATGGCCGGCGTCACGAATCCCGAGTCGAACAGCGCGCGCTCACCTCGGCTCAGACCGCCGAGGCGGACGGCCTCCTCGTACCCTCCGATGTCGGGAAGGCGTAGAACCCGCGCCGCGTCGGGGTACCACTCGCTCAGCTCGGCATGGGAGAGCGGCCACCCCTCATTCTCGGGGTCGTTCTCCGGGGCGAGGTCTTCGGGGCTGAGCCACATGCTGCGGCCCGCCCAGAGATTACAGCTGCCGCCATAGTACCGGGCCCGGGACGTGAAACGCTCCCGTACCGGGTAGCCCGCGACTTCGAGGTCGTTGAGGGCCTGGGTCTCTTCCTCGGGCGCGAAACCACCGCTCTCGAGCAGAACGACGTCGCGCCCGGCCCGGCCGAGCTCGGACGCCACCGTCAGGCCCGCCGCTCCCGCGCCAATGATGCAGACATCGGTTTCCACCGGGCCCTCCGGCGGCGAGCCGCGCAAGTCCACGATGCTCACGAGCCGCAAGTTGCTCGTGCTCGTGCGATGCTGCCAGTGCGCACCTTGACCGACCCTGCCATCGAGGTTCTCGCCGGGCTATCTTTTCAGGTCTATCACCAATCCCTGCACGAGGATGCCCATGGCCACCGCTGCCGCCACTTCCCAGTTCACCGGGGTCGATTTCTTGAGCTTCGACAGCCTCCTCAAGGAGGAGGAACGGGCGGTTCGCGACACCGTCCGGGCCTGGGTGGACGAGCACCTGATCCCGGTCATCGGTGAGGCGTACATCGAGGGCCGCTTCCCCAAGCAGCTGATTCCGGGCATGGCCGAGCTGGGCCTCTTCGGGGCCAACCTGCCGGAGGAGTACGGCTGCGCCGGCCTCGACAACGTGGCCTACGGGCTCATCATGCAGGAGCTCGAGCGGGGCGATTCGGGGATCCGCTCCTTCGCCTCGGTGCAGGGCGCGCTGGTGATGTATCCGATCTACGCCTTCGGGTCGGACGAGCAGAAGAAGAAGTGGCTGCCCCTCCTGGCGGCCGGCCAGGAGATCGGCTGCTTCGGCCTCACCGAGCCGGACTACGGGTCTAACCCCGCGGGGATGATCACCACCGCCCGGGAAACCAAGGACGGCTGGGTGCTCAACGGCACCAAGATGTGGATCACCAACGGCTCCCAGGCCACGGTCTCCATCATCTGGGCCAAGACCGGGGCGGTGGACGATGCCAAGTCGATCCGCGGCTTCATCGTGCCTACCGACACGCCCGGCTACGCGGCCAAGGACCAGAAGGGGAAGCTCTCCCTCCGCGCCAGCGACACCAGCGAGATCCACCTGCAGGACGTGCACCTGCCCAAGGACGCCATCCTGCCCAAGTCGGGTGGGCTCAAGAGTCCGCTCATGTGCCTGACCCAGGCCCGCTACGGCATCGCCTGGGGCGCCATCGGGGCCGCCATGGCCTGCTTCGACGAGGCCCGCCGGTACGCGGGCAGCCGGATCATGTTCGATAAGCCGATCGCGGCGACCCAGATCCAGCAGGTCCGGCTGACCGAGATGCTGACCGAGATCACCAAGGCCCAGTTCATGACGCTGCAGCTGGGCCGGCTCAAGGACGCCGGCACCATGACGCCCGACCAGGTGTCGCTCTGCAAGCGCAACAACGTCAGCATGGCCTGCGACTGCGCCCGGGAGGCCCGCCGGCTGCTCGGCGCGAACGGGATCCTGGTCGAGTATCACTCCATGCGGCACATGGCCAATCTCGAGTCGGTCTACACCTACGAGGGTACCCACGACATGCACTCGCTCATCGTGGGGCAGGCGATCACGGGACACGCCGCCTTCGCGTGAGCGACGCTCCTCCCTCGATTCCTCAGTCGTCGCCGCACGCCACCGACGCGCTCGAGGAGCGCTGTCGGGAGTGGTACCGCGACCATGGTCCGGCGGTCTACGGCTACTTCCGGTTCCACGTGCCCTCGATCGACGTGGCCGAGGACCTCACCGCCGAGACCTTCCTGAAGCTGGTCCGCTCGGCGCGCCGCTACGATCCGGCGCAGGGCTCGGCCCGGGCCTGGATCCTCGCCATCGCGCGGAACGTGCTGCGGGATTGGGGCCGGCGCGGGCGGCTCCGGCAGTACGTCGCGCTGGGCAACCTCCATGATCTCGAGTGGGACGCGCCCTCGCCCGAGGAGCGCCTGCTGCGGGAGGAGGAGATCGGACGCCTGCTGGACGCGGTCGCGACCCTGGCGCCCGCCGACCGGGAGTTGATCGGCCTGCGCTACGGCAGCGGGTTGGACGGGGGCGAGGTCGCGGAGATCCTGGGCGTGACCGAAGGAAGCGTGCGGACCCGGCTCTGGCGGGCCCTGGGTCGGCTCAGGGCAGTGCTGCAACCTCCCCGCTAGCGCGCCAGCGCCCTCCACCACAGCCGGCGGACCTCGCTGGCTCCCCGGGCCGACGGCTCGATCAGACTTCCTCGCCAGTACCACCGGTCTGCCGGTGGTGCGCTCACGCCGTGGCCCAGGAAGTGGCGGTGGACGTCGGCCAGCCGGGCGCCCGAGGTGCGGCCGGCGAGGCGACGCACGTGGTCGTTGAACCGCTGCAGATGCTCGATCGGCAGCCGTCCATAGCGGTCCGACAGCTCGGGGAGCAGGCCGCTGCCGTCGGTGGGATCGTAGACCGTAGTGAGCAGGATCGTGGCCCCGGCGAACTCGTCCCGCAGCGACGTGACCAGCTCGGCATAGCGTCCCGAGATCTCCTCCAGCACTTCCGCCAATCGGCGCTCCTCGGTGAGCGCGTCCAGCAGGTCGTTCCCTCCCGCCGTCAGCGTGACGAGCAGCCGCGCGCCCGCGGTGTCGTGCCCGATCCGTGACACCTCCTCGGTCATGACGTCCTCGATCATCGCGCCGTCCCACGCGAGGACTCGGGCCTCGATGCCGGGACAGAGCGTGGCCAGGTCGGTGCCCGCGAACTCGGGCCAGAGATCGTCGCGATTGCGGTGGAGCAGGGCCGCCGCTCCGGCGGGCAGCAGCTCGCCAGGCACCGCATCGAGCTGGAGCAGATCGCAGGTGGGGTACTCGTCGGTGCTCATCGAGTCGCCCAGCGCGACGTAGTGGGTGAAGCGCATGACGCACTATACGCCCCGCCGGGGCGCCTAGGCCAGACCGCGCCCAGGTGAGCCCCGTCACCGACATCGGGTGCGCCCGGTCGCATTCTCCAGCACCCCCTCCCACGCCTGGCAGCAGGAGGCCCCGATGCAAGCTCGCGCGGCCACCGGAACGTTGCGGGCCGCGGCCACCGACGCGCTCGACGCCGTCATCACGCTTCTGCCGCGGATCCTCGGCTTCCTCGTGGTCTTGGGTGTCGGCTGGCTGCTTTCCTCGCTGCTGGCCCGCGGCGTGAGGGCCGTATTGCAGGCGGCGGGATTCGACGATCTGGCCAGGCGGTCCGGTGTGACCGCCTTCGCCGAGCGGCTGGGAGTGCGGGCCGACCCCACCGGGATGGTCGCGGTGCTGGCGCAGTGGGCGGTCCGGCTCATCGCCCTGGTCGTGGCGTTCGACCTGCTCGACCTTCCCGCCGTGTCGGGGCTGCTCCAGCGCCTGCTGTTGTGGCTACCCAATCTCGCGATCGCGCTGGTCGTCCTGGTTCTGGGCGGCCTGGCCGCGAACGCGCTGGCCGGCGCGGTGCATCGGTCCGCCGCGGCTGCCCGGGTGGGCAGTCCGGACCTCCTCGCCACCATCACGCAGGTGGCAGTGTGGGTGCTCGCCGTCGTCATCGCGCTCGGTCAGCTCGGCATCGCCGCCACGGTCGTGAACGCGCTCGTCATCGGGGTCGTGGGCGCGGTGGCCCTGGCCAGCGGGCTCGCGTTCGGTCTGGGCGGGCGCGACCGCGCGGCCCGCCTGCTCGATCGTTGGTCCGAGCCACCGTATCATGCGCCGCCGAGGGCCGATCCTATGGGTGATCCGCCGAGGGTATTGGTCGACGGTCGGATTGCCCGGTCGGGCTACGACCGGCGTCGGATCGCACGCGAAGGTCGCGACCGTCGGATCGCCGAAGGGACCGCCCGCGGTTGAATGGCGGCCTGCACCGGACCCGACTACCTTTGCCGCGGGCCGCCCCCGGGAGCGGCGCGAACCTCTGATGGGAGCGTGGGTTGAAGATCGCGGTGTGCGTCAAGCGGGTGCCGGACATGGAGATGCGGTTTGCGATCGCGGCGGACCGGCGGTCGCTGGATCCGGCGGGTCTCAAGTACGAGATGGGCGACTTCGACGGATACGCCGTGGAGATCGCCCTGCAGCTGGTGGAGAAGGCCGGTAGCGGCGAAGTCGTGGTGCTCTCTCTCGGCCCCGACGGGGTGCAGGAGATCCTGCGGAAGGCGCTGGCGATGGGAGCGAGCCGGGCGGTCCAGCTCAAGGCCGACGAGGTTCCCTTCGACGGGCTCATCATTGCGCGGGCGCTGGCCGCCGAGCTCAAGGACGGCGGTTACGACCTGATCCTCTTCGGCCGGATGGCCACCGACACCGCGAGCGGCACCGTGGGCCCGATGGTCGCCGAGCTGCTCGATCTCCCCTGTGTCTCCTCGATCTCCCGGCTGCAGCTCGACGGTGGGCGCGGCACCGCCGGCCGCGATCTCGAAGGCGCCTCCGAAACCGTCACCTTCCCCCTGCCGGCCGTACTCACGATCGACGAAGGCATCGCCCGGCCTCGGCTCGCCTCGCTCAAGGGTATCATGGCGGCCAAGAAGAAACCGCTCGAGGTGAAGCCCGCGGCGCTGGGCACTCCGGCGCTGGTGGTGGAGAGCATGGCCTTGCCGCCGGAGCGGACCGGCGGACGCATCGTCGGCGAGGGAGCCGATGCGGTGGCGGAGCTGGTTCGGCTGCTCCGCACCGAAGCGAAGGTGCTCTGATGGCGAACACGTTCGCGTACGCCGAGGCGCGGGGCGGCCAGCTTCGTAAGGTGGCGCTGGAAGCGGTGACCGCCGCCAGGCAGGCGGCCGACGCCAGCGGCGGCGGGGAAGTGCACGCGCTGCTGACGGGCGCCCCGGGCATTGCGGCCAGGGCCGCAGAGCTGGGCCGTTACGGCGCCGATCTGGTCACCGTCATCGAGCATGCCGGGCTCGAGCGCTACAACGCCGAAGCCGCTGCCGCGACGGCGGCGGAGCGGATCCGCTCCGGAGGCTACCGGGCCGCGTTCTTCTCCGCCTCGGCCGAAGGCCGAGACCTGGCGCCCCGAGTCGCCGCGCGACTGGGCGTGAGCCTCGCCTCCGACGTGACCGGCTTCGAGCTGCATGGCGACACCCTGACCGCGACCCATCCGGCGTACACCGGCAAGGTCGTCGTCACCCTGCGACTCACCGGCAGCCCCGCGCTCGTGTCGCTCCGGCCCGGCGCGGTCTCGCCAGTCGAGCAGCCTCGCACGGCGCGGGTCGAGTCGGCTCCGCCGGCGGTGGATCCGGGGTCGGCCAAGGTCGTGGTCACCGAGCTGGCCCAGCGCGCGGCCGCCCGGATGGACCTGGGCGAGGCGCCGGTCATCGTGAGCGGCGGGCGGGGGCTACGTGGCGCCGAGAATTTCCGCTTGGTCGAGGACCTGGCCGACGCCTTCGGCAACGCGGCGGTGGGTGCCACCCGGGCGGTGACGGACGATGGCTGGCGGCCGGCCACCGATCAGATCGGCCAGACCGGGCGGGTGGTGAGTCCGGACCTGTACGTCGCGGTCGGCATCTCTGGCGCGATCCAGCATCTGGCCGGCATGCGCACGGCCCGCACCATCGTGGCGATCAACAAGGACAAGGACGCGCCCATCTTCAAGATCGCCGACTACGGCATCGTGGGCGACCTGTTCGAGATCGTGCCGCGGCTGACAGACGAGGTCCGGAAGGCACGAAGCGCGCACTAGCGGTACGCCCGCACCATCTCCTGGATCCGTCTGACACCTTCCACCACCGTCGCTTCGTCGGGGCCGAAGGAGAAGCGCACGTAGTGGCGGAATCGCGACGGCCGCCCGCTCCGGCGCTTGCCCGGGTTCACGTCGAAGAATTCGCCGGGGACGCAGATGACCTTGCGCTCCAGGGCGGCGCGGAAGAAGGACATCCCGTCGTCGATCTCGGCCGGCAGCCCCGAGATGTCACCCCAGCAGTAGAAGGTGCCTTCCGGCTCGAGGTCGAACCGCACCCCCGCCTCGCGCAGGCCCTCCAGCATGATCCGCCGCTTGGGCAGGAACGCCTCGCGGATCGCACCGGTCTCCGCCGCCACCACCTCCGGCGCGAGCAGCGGCACCGCCGCTCGCTGCACCGGCTTGCTTCCGCCCCCGTCGAGGAATGAGCCGCTGCTGCTCACGGCCTCGATCACCGGCTGGGGGCCGACGATCCAGGTGCAGCGCCAGCCGGGGTAGCGCCAGTTCTTGGTGAGGCCGTCGAACAGCACCACCGGATCGGTGTCCACGTCGTCCACGTAGCGGGCGGCGGAGACCATCCCGCCCGCCTCGGGCGTCTCCCGCCAGACGTAGTGGGAGTAGAACTCGTCGATCAGGAGCGCGCAGCTCAGCTCCCTCGCCAGGCGCACCCAGCCCTCGAGCTCGGCGCCCGCCAGCACCTTTCCGGTCGGGTTGCACGGGTTCGACAGCAGCAGCGCGGAGAGACCACGGCCCATGATCTCGCGCTCGAGGTCGTCGAGCCCGAAGCGGTAGCCCCCGGTGCCGTCCAGCAGGATCGGAATCGAGGTGAAGAGCTTGAAGATGTCGAGCAGCTCTTCATAGGCGGTGTAGTCGGGCAGGAAGTGGCCCAGATTCACCTGCCCCAGTGCGGCCACCGCACGGGTGAGGGAGGCGCGGCCCCCGCCACAGATGCAGACGTTCCGCTCGGTGTACCGCGAGCGCTTGCCCTGACGGTAGAGCCCGTTGTACAGCTCCGCCACGGCGCGGCGGAGCTCCCAGATCCCCGGCACCGGCGCGTAGTCCTGGTCGTCGACCCCGATCTCGATCTGGCGCATGCGGGGCGGAGCACCGGGAAGCGGACCGGTCTCGGGCTGACCCTGGCCCAGGTTGCACCAGTCGGGGTGCCCGTAGCGATAGCCGCGCTGTCCCGCCTCGGCCATGACGAAGATGACGCCGGTGAAGGGCACCGCGCGGAACGCCGGAATTCCGGGTGGGGTGGACATAGGCGGTGAAGCTATATTACCGCGGCTTCCGCCGCCCGTCCCCGTGCTCGAGGATCCGCCTGCCGTGTCCACCATTCTTCCCGCCCGGCATCAGGTTCCCCTCCCCCTCGATCGCATCATCCTGCGCGACCCGCCCGGCGCCGAGGCGATCGAGATGGACGTCGTCATCGTGGGTGCCGGGCCCGCGGGTCTGGCCTGCGCCATCGAGCTGGCCCGCCTGGTCAAGCGCGACCAGGAGGCCGGCGGTGGCATGCCCGACATCGGGATCGCCGTGCTGGAGAAGGCCGGAAGCCTGGGGGAGCACAGTCTGTCGGGTGCGGTGGTGAACCCACGGGCCATGCGGGAGCTTTTTCCCGATCGCGCGCCGAGCGACTTCCCCTTCCGCCAGCCGGTGGCGGACGAGGCGGTCTACTTCATGACCGAGGGGAGGTCACAACGGCTTCCCACTCCTCCGACGATGCACAACGCGGGGTACTACACCGCGTCGCTCTGCGAGATCGTG
>DASSML010000075.1:0-2536 GCA_035688895.1 Gemmatimonadales bacterium | reverse complement strand
CCCTCTCGATCCGGCACCACTTCGCGGCCGGGCCGCCCAAGACACCGCCCCACGCCACCGAGATCCGGCTGTTGCCCGTCCTGGGCGCCGGACCGCCCGACGACCTGGACTACGGGTGGTACTTCGAGCAGGCGCGCCGGGAGGTGCAGAAGACGCCCGGCTATCGCCATCGGGCCCGGGCGCTCCTCCGGGACCATCCAGCGGCGCTCGACCTGTTCGAGCGGGGGCTGGCGCCGATCCCCAAGTGGGGCAAGGGGCACCGGCTCAAATGGGCGATCCGAGGTCTGATTTTGGTTGACACATCGATGGGGCGAGTCCCCCCTGTGCGTTGGGATGAACGGTACGTTCTCGCACCGGTAGGCTCGCCCCATGCGCCGATTATCCGTCGTGACCTGGATCGGCAATGCCGCCGCCGTGCTCTTGGGACGCTGGGGCGATGTCTCGCGCCAAGCCGAGGCGGCCGGCTGTAGCCGACAGATCGCCTACCAGCACGCCCGGCGCGTCCAGCAGGCCGTCGCCCAGCAGGACGGCGACGGGCCGACCCGCCAAGGACTCCTCGACGAGATCCAGGCCCTCCGCCGCGAGAACCGTCAACTCTGGGAGTGGCTGGAGCACACCGTCGAGTTCCCCAAGGCCAAGCGACGCCACTTCGCCGCCCTCGCAGCGGCGATGGGCCTCAGTTCCCGCCAGATCGCCAGTCTGCTGGCGAGCCTCCTGCCCGCCGTCCTCTGTCCAGGGCATGCCACCGTACGCCGGTGGTTCCACCGGGAGGCGGTCCAGGCCGGTGGTCTTCTGAAGCGCCTGGACCGGGCCTGCAAGGCGATGGTGGTGGTCGCCTGTCTCGATGAGATCTTCTTCCACCGTCGGCCCGTGTTGGTCGCCGTCGAACCGCAGAGCATGGCCTGGATCCTGGGCCAGCGGACGAGCGATCGGAGTGGACCGACGTGGGCGGCGGCGTTGAAGGGATGGACCGCACTGGAGGCGGTCCTCGCCGATGGGGGGACCGGTTTGCACGCCGGGTTGGCGCTGATCCAACGCCAGCGGCACGCATCCCATCAAGCCCCGCTGGAAGTGGGCCTGGATGTGTTTCACACCCAGCGGGACGCGCAACGCCTCTTGCGCTCGATCTGGAGCCGAGCCGAGGGCGTGTGGACCCAGGCCGAGGCCGCCGATGGCCAGGTGACGCGGGACCAGGCGCAGGGTCAGGATGCCCGTGGTGCGGCGGCACGTGCCCGCCGTGCCTGGGAGCGGGCCATCGCCGCGTTCCACCACGCCGAGGCGGTCCAGGCGGCCTGGCAGGAGATCACCGCGGCGTTGCAGGTCTTCGGCCCGGACGGGCGCTTGAACGCGCGTTCGGAGGCGGAGGCGCGGATCGCCCGAGCGATCCCCCGCTTGAGCGGGGCGGACTGGTCCAAGGTGATCCGATCGCTGCTGGACCCCAGGAGTGTCATGTTCCTGGATCGGTTGCACCGTCAGTTGCAGGGGGCCGAACCCGACGAGCCGCGGCGTGCGGCCATGGTGCGGCTGTGGTGGCTGCGACGGCAACGCCCGCGCGGGAGATCGGCATCCGCCGCCGGTGGCTCGGCTCAGGTGGCGCATCTGGTCCAGATGCAGGTCTGCGCCGGTCTGGGTGCGGACTGGGTCGAAGCGTACCGTCGTGTGTCACGGGTGTTGTGGTCCACGTTGCGGGCCAGTAGTGCGGTGGAGTGTATGAACCGCGTGATTCGGATGCACCAGGCGCGGCACCGCAGTCTGACACAGCCGATGCTGGACCTGAAGCGTCTGTACTGGAACTACCGAGTGTTCGACGACGGGAAACGTCGCGGTCGTTGTCCCTACGAGCATCTGGGTCTGAAACTGCCCAGCTACGACCTCTGGGAGTTGCTGCAACGGTCCCCGGAAGACCTCAAGCTGCCCGAAGAAGTGTCAACTTCAGAACTTGCAGCCTGAGCCGATGCCGGTTCGGTAAACCCGTCCGGCACTCTGGCGTTCCCGTTCGTCCGCGACTACAACGGGCGACATGCCTGCGGAGCATCTCCCGACCTCCTGGCCTGACGCTTCTCCGGTCTCTCTCCCGGCCCGGCCCGAGGAGACCCCGACCTGTTCGGCTCCCCTCATTCCCCAAGGGCCGTGCCCGGTCTGCCCACGCCTGGCCCAGGAGTTCGAGCCCTGGCGCCAGGCCGCTTACTGGCAGGCCATGCACCAGCGGGCAGTCCAACGCGAGAAACTCCTCCACGACGAGAACGAGCAACTGCACGCCCGCATCCGTTTCCTCGAACAGCAACTCTTCGGCCGCAAGACCGACTCCACCACCGCCGCGGGCCCCCCTCGCCCCGATCGAACCGTACGACCCCGCGGGCAACAATGCGGCAAGCCCGGCCCCCGGCGCCGCGATTATTCCCATCTGCCCACCGTCGAGCAGGTCATCGAACTACCCGCCGAGCAGCAGTGTTGTGGACGCTGTGGACAACCCTTCGCTTCCTTCCCAGGGACCGACGACACGACCGTCCTGGAAGTCGACGTCCGCGCCCATCGG
>DASSML010000074.1:0-3188 GCA_035688895.1 Gemmatimonadales bacterium | reverse complement strand
GTCTTCCTCCGCGTCGAGGCCGCGGGCAAGCTCCTCCTGGTAGAGGAAGCCGCGATACCACTGCGGATTGGTGCGATAGCGTCCGTTGCTGATGGCGGTGATCTCGGGCACGCCCTCGTAGGGACGCCAGCGGACCCGATCGCCGTCGACCTCGGCGGCAAAGCGGAAGGCGGGGTTCTCGTGATGGGTGGCGTGGGAGTCGCGCCCCGAGAGAAAGGGCCTGACCTTGAGCCTCAGCCGCGCGGGGCCGTCGAGCACCTTCCAGCGCAGGGCGACGAACGCACTGCGCGCCGGGACGAACACCTCATGCTCGATCCTGGTCCCGTTCGACAGGCGGTAGGTCCAGGTCGGCCAGGGCTCGTGGGTGAACGATTCGAGCGTCGCCCCCTGCTCCGGAGCGACGACCCCGGGCCGGTAGCGCTGCCGGGTGAGGTACTCCTCCGCCGGGCCGGCGCCCGGCTTTCCCGGCTCGATCCAGGCATCCAGGCCATTGACCAGGACCATGCGCCCGGTCGGCGGAGTGGTGGCGGCCAGCAGGAGCGCGTGGTAGCGGCGGGTCCGGATGCCGGACGCGGTGCCCGACGCGAATCCGCCCAGGCCGTCGGCCTCCAGCCACTCGGTGTGATCGTTGATCGGAACCGTCGTCATCGGAGGCTCCCCGCGAGGGCTGAGGGTTTGACGGTGTCGCGCCTGGCGGCGGCGTGGGTGCGGCGGCGGATCAGGTCCTCGATGCAGCGGACCACGAGCGCGGTCCACCCGGTCTGGTGGCTGGCTCCGACGCCGCGCCCGTTGTCGCCGTGGAAGTACTCGTAGAAGAGCACCAGGTCCTTCCAGTGGGGATCGGTGGCGTAGCGGTCTTCGGCTCCGTGGCAGGGGCGTCGGCCTTGCCCGTTCCGCAGCACCAGGCTCGCCAGTCGCGCCTCCAGCTCCAACGCCACTTCCTGCAGGTTGAGCATGCGGCCCGAGCCCATGGGGCATTCGACTCGCAGCTCGTCGCCGTAGAAGTGGTGGTAGCGCTCCAGGGACTCGAGGAGCAGGAAGTTGATGGGAAACCAGACCGGCCCGCGCCAGTTCGAGTTGCCGCCGAACAGGCCGGTGTTGCCCTCGGCCGGGACGTAGTCCACCCGGTACGGCTCACCCATCACGTCGAACTCATAGGGATGCGCCGCGTGCACCCGGCTGACCGAGCGGATGCCATGGGGCGAAAGGAACTCGGTCTCGTCCAGCAGGTAGCGGAGCACCCGCTCCAGCCGCTCCTGGCTGGGAATCGAGAGCAGGCGCTGGATCCGGCCTTCCACATGGCGCGGGCGCATGCAGGCGATGATCTGGGCGACGTCGGGGCGGTTATCGAGGAACCACTTCATCCGCTGATTGAACCCCTTGAGGTGGCGGAACTTCTGCTCGTCCAGGACCTCGACCGCGATGAGCGGCAGGGCGCCCACCAGGGAGCGGACCCGGAGCGGGATGTGCCAGCTGTCGAGATGGAGCTGGTCGTAGTAGAAGCCGTCGTCCTCGCTCCACAGGCCGGAGCCCCCTAGGTGGTTCATCGCGTCGGCGATGGCGATGAAGTGCTCGAAGAACTTGGAGGCCACGTCCTCGTAGGCGGGGTCTTCGCTCGCCAGCTCCAGCGCCATGGAGAGCATGGTGTTGCAGTAGAACGCCATCCACGCGGTGCCGTCGGCCTGCTCCAGGTGGCCGCCGGTCGGCAGCGGCTTGGAGCGGTCGAAGACGCCGATGGTGTCGAGGCCGAGGAAGCCGCCTGCGAAGAGATTGTGGCCCTCGGGGTCCTTGCGGTTGACCCACCAGGTGAAGTTGAGCAGCAGCTTCTGGAAGACGCGCTCGAGGAAGAGCCGATCGCGGCCCCCGCGGGGGCCGGTCATCTTGTACACCCGCCAGCAGGCCCAGGCGTGGACCGGCGGGTTCACGTCGCCGAAGGCGAATTCGTAGGCCGGGATCTGGCCGCTGGGGTGCATGTACCACTCGCGCAGCAGCAGGATGAGCTGCTCCTTGGCGAACTCGGGGTCGATGCGCGCGAACGGAATCATGTGGAAGGCGAGGTCCCAGGCCGCGTACCAGGGATACTCCCACTTGTCGGGCATGGAGATCACGTCCCGGTTGTACAAGTGGGGCCAGTCGTTGTTGCGGCCGAAGGTCCTGCCCTCGGGCGGCTTGGGCTGGGCGGGATCGCCCTCGAGCCAATGCTGGACCACGAAGTAGAAGAACTGTTTGGTCCAGAGCAGGCCGGCGTAGCCCTGGCGGAGCACTAGGCGTTCGTCGTCGGTAGCGCCGGCGGGGATCCGCTCGGCGTAGAACTCGTCGGCCTCCGCGATGCGATCCCGGAAGACCTTCTCGAAGGCGGCTCCGAAGGGCTTGCCGGCCGCGTCCTCCTGCCGCCTGATGCGGAGACGCACGACCCGCTCCTCTCCCGCGGGAACGACGAGCGTATAGCGGAACGCCGCCTTGCTCCCTTCCCCGGCAGGATTCACGGCCTCCTGCTCGCCCTGCACGACGGCCCGGTGGAACGCGTCCTTCACATAGGGCTGCGCGTTGGGCAAGCCATAGAGACGGGCGGCGTTGGTCTCGTTCTCGGTGAAGAGGCGCTCGGGCGTGGACCCGTCCACCGCCTCGGCGTCGACCCGCCAGTGGCCCAGGCTCGCATGCTCGGTCTCGAGGCCGCCGGCGCCGGCGGCCCGGATGACCCCGCGCGGCCAGTAGCCCTCGCCGACTCTTCCCCAGCTCCAGGTATTCCGGAACCAGAGCGTTGGGAGGAGGTGCAGCGTCGCGGCCTCGGGCCCGCGGTTGGCGACGGTGATCCGGACCAGAATGTCTTCGGAGTCCGCCTTGGCATACTCGGCGAACACGTCGAAGTAGCGGTCGCCGTCGAAGATGCCCGTGTCGAGCAGCTCCAGCTCGGGGTCCTGCTTGCCCCGTTCGCGGTTCCCGCGGACCAGCGCCTCGTAGGGGAATTCCGCCTGGGGATATTTGTACAGCGCCTTCAGGTACGAGTGGGTCGGGGTGGAATCGAGGTAGTAGTACAGCTCCTTCACGTCCTCGCCGTGGTTGCCTTCCGGACCGGTCAGACCGAAGAGTCGCTCCTTGAGGATCGGGTCCCGCCCGTTCCAGAGGGCGAGGGCGAAGCACATCCGGCCCTGTCGGTCGGTGATGCCGAGGAGGCCGTCCTCACCCCA
>DASSML010000073.1:0-2546 GCA_035688895.1 Gemmatimonadales bacterium | reverse complement strand
GGAGGTCATCGCGCGGAGCAGCTCCAGCCAGTACGCCAGCAGCGGCAAGGCGGCCGCGCAGATCGCCGACGAGCTGGGAGTCCGCTACCTGCTGACCGGCACCGTGCGGTGGGAGAAGGGATCGAGCGGCAGCCGGGTGCGCGTCAGTCCCGAGCTGATCGAGGCGCGCACCGGCATCACCCGCTGGTCCCAGAACTTCGACGCGGCGTTCACCGATGTGTTCACGGTGCAGGCCGACATCGCGGGACAGGTCGCGACCGCGCTGCACGTCGCCCTGGCCGACTCCGCCCGCCGCCAGCTCGCCGCGGCGCCCACTTCGAGCCTCGATGCCTACGCCCGCTTCCTCCGCAGCCGGGAGCTCCGGGCCGGCGAGATCTCTCCCGACGCGCTGCGCGCCGCCATCGGCGAGCTGAAGGAAGCGGTCAGGCTGGATCCCGGCTTCGTGGTGGCCTGGGCGGAGCTGGCGCAGCTCCAGGTGGAGGCGTTCCGGCTGGGTGGCATGCAGGTGCCCGATGCCAACGCCGCCGATACCACCTTGCGTCACGCCCTGGCGCTGGCGCCGGGCTCGCCCGACGTCCGGGCCGCGAGCGGGCGCTACAAGCTGCTGGTGGAGGGCGACGCGTCCGGGTCGCTGGCGGACTATCGCGAGGCGCAGCGAGCCGTCCCCAACCGGAGCGATCTCCTGAGCGGCGCCGCCGCCGCCGAGCAGGAGCTGGGCCGCTGGTCCGAAGCGATCGCCGACTTCCGACAGGCCGCGCGCCTCGATCCCCGCGATCCCGACGTGGCCTCGGCGCTCAGCGAATCCCTGCTCAGGCTCAGGCGCTATCCCGAGGCGAGGACCGAGATCGAGCGGGCTCGGCGGCTCCGGCCCACCAGCCTGAGCCTCGCCTACACCGAGGCACGGGTCGCCGCCGGTGAGGGCGATCTGGCCGCCGTGCAGGCGGTGCTGCAGGAGATGGAGCCGATCGCGGGGCCCCGCGCGGCGGTGGCCTACACGGCGCTCCGGGAAGACCTCATCTGGGCCCTGTCCGACGATCAGCTTCGCCGGCTCACCACGCTCACACCCGAGGATCTCGATGGCGGCCGGGGGGACTGGGGGCTCGCGGTGGCCGAGGCGTATCGCTTCCTGGGCGACTCGAGTCGCGCCCGCGCGTATGGCGATACCGCCGCGGTAGCGTACGAGAAGCAGATCGCGGCCTGGGGCAACCGGGCGGACCGGGGACAGCTCGTGGCCGTCCGCGCCCTCGCGCTCGCCCACGCCGGGCGCCTGCAGGACGCGGTGACCCAGGCGGGTGTCGCCGGCTCGATTCAGCCGCTCGACTCCGGGACGCAGGGCACCTATGTGGCGTATGCGGAGAGCCGGGTCCTGCTGATGGCGGGCGAGCAGGGCCGGGCGGTGGCCCTGCTGGACTCCATCCTGCAGCGCCCCGCCCAGCTATCGCGAGGATGGCTACGGATCGACCGGAGCCTCGCGCCGCTCCACGGGGAGCGGGGCTTCGAGGCGTTGATCGGCGAGGCGCGCTGAGGGCGCCTCACGCCGCCGCGGCCACCCTCCGCTCGGTCGGCCGACGGGTGAGCAGGTTAACGATCCCGCCCACGACCCCGATCCCAAGCACCGCCACCGCGATCCGCGGGGCCCACAGCCACTCCAGGCCGAGCAGCGCGTCGAGCGAGAACCGTCCCGGCCCGGCCAGCGCCAGCGCGACCGCACCCGCACCATAAAGGAAGGGAACCTCGATCCCGCCTGAGCTCGCGAAGAATCCGCCCTTCCAGTGCACCGCCACGGCGGCCACCACCATCACCGAAAGCATCAGTGCCGGGCCCACCGGGCCAAGCAGGCCGAGCGCCACCAACAGCCCGCTCAGGACCTCGGTCCCGGCCGCCGCGGCGGCATAGGCCCGCCCCGGCCGGAAGCCGATCTGCTCGAAGAAGCCGCCCGTCCCGGCCAGCCCATGGCCCCCGAACCAGCCGAACAGCTTCTGGCTGCCGTGGGCCGCCATGGCGAGGCCGAGCACCAGCCTGCCGAGCAGGAGGCCGGCGCTTACTGCAGTGAAATCAACAGCATAGGTCGTTGCCGACATGGTCGTGTCCTCGAGTCTCCCGGGCTCCGTCCGGCCGCCCATCGCGGCCGTCTCCCTCGCCCGACTTGATCCAATATCGGTAGTCCATTATAGATGATCTATGCCTGAAATGCTCAAAAATATGTCTATGCGTCCTGGTATGCAGGAGCAAAGAGAGGATATCGTCTCCGACGTGCTCGGCGCAGTCCACCTGGAAACCCGCGTCTTCGGCCGACTGGAGCTTGGGGCACCCTGGGCCATCCGGGTGCCGCCCGGCGGCGACCTCTTCTTCTATGTACTCGCGCGCGGCGGCGCCTGGCTCGAGCTGGAGGGTACCGGGTCAACCGGCCCGGCACCGATCGCCCTCTCGGCCGGCGACGTGGTCCTCCTCCGGCACCGGGGCGGCCACGTACTGCGGGACGAGGGCCGGTCCGCGCGCGAGGTGCACACCGTCGGCGTCGGCGAATGCCCGAGACCCACCACACC
>DASSML010000072.1:0-4713 GCA_035688895.1 Gemmatimonadales bacterium | reverse complement strand
CGCATCCGGTCCTGGGCGATCGGTCCACCCGGCGAGCGCTGACCATGGCGATCGATCGTGTCACGGCCGCCAAGGCGGTGTTCGGTCCCGCGGCAAAGGCTCCGCCGGGTCCGATGTCGCAGCTGCTCTGGCTCTGGAGCGACAGCATCGCGACCCTGCCGTTCGATCGGCAGGCGGCGGCCCGGGAGCTCGACGCCGCGGGCTGGCGCGCGGGGGCAGACGGCGTGCGGGTGCGGAACGGTCGGCGGCTCGCCTTCGACGTGCTCGTGCCGAGCACCAGCGCGGCCCGGCGACAGCTCGCCGCACTGCTGCAGGAGATGTGGCGCTCGGCCGGCGCGGCGGTGACCGTGACGGCGGTGGACTTCCCGGTCTTTCAGGAGCGACTGGGCCAGGGTCGTTTCGATGCCTACATCGGCGCCTGGATCGACGAGCCCAGCCCGCGCGGGCTGGCGGACCAGTGGACTCGCCAGGGCTGGGCGGCGCTCAACTACGGGCACTACGCCAACCCCGGGTTCGACTCGCTGTTCGCGCGTGCGAGCCGAACGGCGAACGTCGTCGATGCGGGCCGAGCCTACCGGGCCGCGCTCGAGATGCTGAACGCCGACGCGCCGGCGCTCTTTCTGTTCGCTCCGGCCAATGCCGCGGTGGTTTCGTCGCGGGTGCGGGGCATCGAGATCAACCCGTACAGCTGGGCGAGCGGGCTGCGGAAATGGAGGGTCGAATGAGCTGAGTGCAGCAATTTGCACCGGGCACTCAGGCAAGGTGCCCGGGAATCACCGGCTACGGCGCCTTGCACCGACGTTCACAAATCGTTCAATCTGTTCGATCCTCGAAGTCCATCAAACTCCGTCCCTTCAAGCCCATCGTCCTTCCTGCACCATCGCCGGTGTATTAAACCTGTACATTTCGAAAATTGGAGGGCACGGGCATTGCTCAAGCCTCCTGGTGCAGGTCAGCCCGCGACCCCCGAGGCCCACCATTGGGCGCTCGGCCGGCGGCGATGGTGGCCGCGGTACCGTCGCACGGCGTTCACCCCCATCGGGAGTAGAGCATGACGACGTGGCCCCGCAGGTTTGCCGCCCTCGCCCTCGGCGCCGTGCTCTCGGTGGTGGTTGCCTGTTCCGCCGCCGACGACAGCGTCGGCCCGACGCCGACCCCGACTGAGCTCCAGGCGTCCACCACGCTCCTGAGCGCGCTCCGCGATCTTCACCTGCTCACCTGCTCGGCGCAGCCCTACGCGGCCAAGACCCAGACGGTCGGCAGCGCCGGCGGCACCATCGTCGTGGGGACCCATCGCCTGGTGATTCCGGCCGGTGCGCTCTCGAGTCCGGTGCAGATCAAGGCGGAGCAGATGACCGGGAAGGTCAACTCGGTTCGGTTCTCGCCGGACGGGCTCAAGTTCGCCAAGCCGGCGACGCTGAAGCTGAGCTACGCCAACTGCTCCTCGCTGCTGCTGGCCAAGCGGGTGGTGTATACCAACGAGCTGCTCGGTATCCTGGAGTTGCTGCCGTCCCTCGACGACCTGCGGACCAAGTCGGTCTCGGCGCCGATCCGGCACTTCTCGAGGTACGCCGTGGCCTGGTAGCGCTTGGCGCAGCCGCTCCGCTCCTCTCCCGCCGCTCGGCCGGGTCCCGATCAGGGACCCCGCCGAGCGGCTGAGCTTCTGGCCGAGGCGATCACCGAGGAACGGGGCGGCCGCGTTGCCGAGGCGGCGGACCAGTACCGCATTGTTGGCGAGCTCGCGGCCGCGGAAGGCGACCGGCAGACCCAGTCGGAGGCATATCGTCGCCTGTCGGTCATTCTCCACCACGGCAACGAGCGCGAGCGCGCTCGCGAGCTCTGCGGCCGCAGCCACGACCTGGCTCGGACCGCCGGCGACGCGGTGCTGGCCGGCGAGGCGCTCAACGTGCTCGCCGGTTTCGATTTCGAGGCCGGGGCGATGGACTCGGCCCGTGCGCGGTACCACGAGGCGCTCGAGCTGGCCGGCGACCTGCCCCGGCTGCGCGGGCGGGTAGAGCAGAATCTCGGCATCCTGGCCAACGTGCAGGGAGACCACGCGGGAGCGGTGTCCCACTATCGCCGCTCGCTCGACGCGTTTGAGCGCTCCGGCGACGAGCGCGGCCGCGCCATCGTCTACCACAACCTGGGCATGGTCAGCGCCGATCGGACGCGCTGGCACGACGCCGAGCGGTACTACGCCCTGAGCCGCGCACTGGCGAGGCAGCTGGGCGACCAGCACCTCGAGGGCCTCTGCCTCCTCAACCACGCCGAGGTGCTGGTGGCCAGGCAACGGTTCGAGGAAGGGAGGGTCGGGGCCGAGCAGGCGCTGGAGATCTTCAACCGGCTGGGCGCTCGCCTGGACAAGGCGGATGCCTACAAGGTCCTCGGCGTGGTCTACCGGGAAACGGGCCGACCGGTGCTGGCGGAGTCGCGCCTCCGCTCCGCGATCGACCAGGCGGTCGCAACCGGCTCGGTGCTCAGCGAGGCGGAGTCGTCACGGGAGCTCGCCCGCCTGCTCCAGGTGCTGGGCCGGAATCAGGAGGCGCTGCAGCTGCTGGGCGCCGCCCACCGGCTCTTTGGCCGCCTGGATGCGCGGGTGGATCTGGTGGACGTGGCAGGCAAGGTGGCGCAGCTGGAGGAGACGTACACCGCGGTGGTCCGGGAGTGGGGGCAGTCGATCGAATCGTCGGACAGCTACACCTTCGGTCACTGCGAGCGGGTTGCAGGGTACGGGGTCGCCCTCGCCCGCGCGATGGGCCTCGATGCCAACGGACAGACCACGGTGCGGATGGGGGCCTACCTGCACGACCTGGGCAAGGTCCGGGTGCCCCACGAGATCCTCAACAAGCCGGGCCCGCTCACGCCGGAGGAGTTCGAGGTCATCAAGCAGCACCCGGTCTGGGGCCTCGAGCTGCTGGCCACGGTGCACTTCCCCTGGGACATCAAGCCGATCATCCACTGGCACCACGAGCGCTCCGACGGAACCGGCTATCCCGACCGGCTCAAGGGCGACGAGATCCCCCTCAGCGCCCAGATCATCTGCATCGTGGACGTCTACGACGCGCTCACCACGACCCGAAGCTATCGCGGCGCACTGTCTCGGGAGGAGGCGGTGCGCCGCATGGAAGAGAGCCGGCACTGGTGGCGGCCGGACGTGTATCGGGCGTTTCAGGAAGTGGTAGTGTGACCTTAGACCCTCGACTCTTGATTCTCGACCCCCTGAGCCCGCCACCACGCCTGGCCGGCCTCGGGCAGCAGGTAGATCGGATCGTAGTACTCGTAGGTCCGTGACAACGCGTCCGAGGCATCCCCCTCGATCGAAGTACGGTAGTTCTTCGTCCAGTACGAGATCCCCCGCTCCCGATCGTATTCGGTCACCTGGTGGACCCAGCGCTTGCCGACGAAAGGCACGTCGCAGACCAGCCGCGGCGTCGCGAACCCGGGCAGGTAGCCCATGATGTCGTGCTGGAGCCGCTGCGCCTCGAACACGCCGAGCCGCCAGTGCTCCGCGTTCGGAATCATGTCGCACATGTAGAAGTAGTAGGGCATGATCTTGGCATGGTCGAGCATCATGAAGCAGAGCTCGACCAGCTCGGCCGCGGTGCTGTTCACCCCGCGCAGCAACACTCCCTGGTTGCGGACGTCGCGGAAGCCGATCTCCAGCAGCCGGTGAACCGCCCGGCCTACCAGCGGAGTAATCTGCTCCGCATGGTTGGCATGGCAGTGCAGCGCGAGATCGACCCCGCGCTCGAACGCCTTCTTCGCCAGCCGCTCCATGCCGCGCAGGACGTCGTCCTGGAGAAAGTGTTGCGGGAGTCCGATCAGGCCCTTGGACGCGAGTCGGATGTCCCGGATGTTGGGGATATCCAGCAGGGCGTCGACGAACGGCTCCAGCTGGGTGATGTGGAGATTGGCGATGTCGCCGCCCGAGACGACCACGTCGCGCACCGTGGGGGTCCGCCGGAGGTAGTCGAGGATCTGCGCATGCCGGTTCTTCTGCGGCACGGTGAACTTGAGTTTGTCCACCTGGGGCACGTCATTGCCGACCAGGTCCATCCGGGTGCAGTGCCCGCAGTACTGCGGGCAGGTGGACAGGAGCTCGGCGAGCACCTTCGTGGGGTAGCGGTGGGTCAGCCCCTCCACCACCCACATGTCGGCCTCGTGCAGGCTGTCCCGGGAGGAGCGGGGGTGATTGGGCCAGTCGGTCCGGCGATCCGCCAGCGCGGGTGCCATGTACCGCCGCACCGGATCCCGCCACAGGTCGGACACGTCCATGGTATTGACCATCTGCGGCGGGATAAGCATCGACATCGTCGCCCGCCGCTCCTGATCCTGACAGATACTCTCGGCCAGATCATCGGGCAGCAAATTTCCCAGGGCCGCCTTCAGCTCGCCCAAATTCTTGATGGTATGACGGCGCTGCCAGACGGCACTCTCCCAATCGGCAGCGGATACCCCCCGGAAACCGGGCAGCCGATTCCAGTCAGGCTCGGCGTATTCCCGGCTGAGGGGGTAGCGGAGCGGTTGCCCCGGGTCCTCGGCAAGCTGTTGATCGCTGGGTGTCATCCGAGGGGTCCCGGAGATGCTGGTGGCTACGACGGGCTACCCCGCCGCGAGCGTCTTGGTGTAGACCAGCTGATCGTCACCGGGGGCGTAGAAATCTGGAATGACCGCGGCCCGGTGGTACCCGCGGGCCTCGTAGAAGGCCCGGGT
>DASSML010000071.1:0-4560 GCA_035688895.1 Gemmatimonadales bacterium | reverse complement strand
CCGGCCGACGACGGCGTCACCCGCGCCGATAGCGAACAGGAGCTCGGTCGTGGCCGGAATGAGCGAGACCACCCGATGGGCCGGCGCGCGGACGGCGACGCTGTCTCCGGCGTCGTCGACTACGACGGTCGCCGTGGGAGCCGGCGCCGGCCGGCCGCATGCGAGCGTGCCCAGTAAGGCGAGCGAGGGCAGCAGGCGCCGAGTCATCGGGCGGCAAGCGCGGCGGCGAGCTGGGCCTTGAGGCTCGTGCGGCGTTCCTGGTAGGCGGACCATTCGTCCGGCGGGGTATCGGCTTCGCGTCCGGCGTACCGCGTATCCAGCTCGGCCAGCGCCTCGAGCAGCTGCGACGGATCGACGGGACCCGGGGCAAGCGCCGGCGAGGAGCTCCGGCGGCGCAGCGCCCACCAGGCGGCCGCTCCCAGGCCGAGCGCCAGGACGGCGACGAGCGGCGCGAGCCAGCGCTGCCCCGCACCCGGCGGCTCGGGCAGGGTGATGATGACCGTTCCCGCGGTCGAAGGCACGCCGCTCCACCGATGGAACGAGCGACCCTGAATCTCCTGGCTGTCCGCCACGGCGACCGGGCCGGTGACCCGGGTGCCCGCCTCCTCGACCAGGACGTTGATTCTCGCGCCGGGCTGAACCGACAGCCGCATCTCCCGCTCGCGGGCAGGCATGTGGTACTGGAGGACCAGCTGTTTCTCCCCCGGCGCGATCGGCCCGCTCACCAGGAGCGAGTCGCCTCGGCGGACGACCGCCTCGGGCGACACATCGCTCTCCCCCACCTCGAGTCCCTCGCTCCCGCGGGGCAGCGTGCCGCTCCAGCTGGTGCCGAGGGAGTCCGGGGCTACCCGGGTCCGCTCGCCGGCGTTGCGCAGGATCACCAGGTCGAGGATCTCGCGGTTGCCGCTCTCGTCCGGCCGGGGTACCACGAGGTGGCGGGCGGCGAGGGTCACCGCGGCCCTGCTCGAGGTGTCGTACACCACCAGTCGGATCGCGGTATCCGGTCGGGCGCCCAGGTGGACCGGGGTCGAGAAGTACTCGATCTCCCGGTAGCGGGCGCTCAGGAGGTACACCGACCCGCTGTCGGCCGGAAAGCGGAAATGGAATCGTCCCGCCGCGTCGGCGGTCGTGGAATCGATCGGGCCCTGCTCCATCTGCCCTACCCGATGGAGCACGACCCGGATTCCCGCCACCGGCACCGAGTCCGACGCCTCCGCCCGCACCACCACCCCGCCGGCCCTCGCCTGCGCGGCGGCCTGGTCGGGCCACCGGGCGACGATCAGGGCGATCAGGAAGAGGGCCGTCCGGCGCACCCTCAAGGATTGAACTTGCCGAAGTCCTGGGGATCCATCTTCTCGAGGTACTGCTTCAGCTTGTCCGCCTCGAGCGACGGGTCGGGGGGAGGTTCGTCGGTCTCGACCCCGCTCTGATCGAGCAGCTGGTCGCTGGTGAAGATCGGCGCCCGCATGCGGAGGGCGAGCGCGATGCTGTCGGAGGGGCGGGCATCCACCTGGAAGACATGGTCCTCCCGGCGGATCATCAGCTCGGCGAAGTAGGTGTTTTCCTTGACCGCGCTGATCAACACCCGGCGCAGCTCGCCGCCCAGGCCCACCAGGACCTGCTTGAGCAGGTCGTGGGTCAGGGGGCGCTGCGCCTTCATTCCCTGCAGCTCCATGGCGATTGCGCTCGCCTCCGCGGGGCCGATCCAGATCGGCAGCACCCTGCTCCCGTCCTTTTCCCGCAGAATCACGACCGGTGTGTTGGTGGTCCGGTCGAGGCCCAGGTGCGCCACGGTCACTTCGATCATCTACGTCACGTCCCCGCATCCCAGCTGGCCAGATACTCCACCTGTTCCGGTGTCAGGGTGTCGATGCTGATCCCCATGCTCTGAAGCTTGAGACGCGCGATCTCCTGATCCACCGAGGGCGGCAGGCGGTGCACCGCCCGGGCCATCGTCGCGCTCTCCTTGGCCAGCAGCTCCGCCGCGAGCGCCTGATTGGCGAACGACATGTCCATTACGCTCGCGGGATGGCCCTCGGCGGCCGCCAGGTTGATGAGCCGGCCTTCGCCCAGCACCACGACCCGCTTGCCCTTGACCACGAACTCCTCGACCAGGTTCCGCACCGTGCGCCGCTCCGAGGCCAGCTTGGCCAGGGCCTCGAGGTCGAGCTCGACGTTGAAGTGGCCGGAGTTGCAGACGATCGCCCCGTCCTTCATCGCGGCGAAGTGCTCGGCCCGGATCACGTGGACGTTGCCGGTCAGGGTGACGAAGCAGTCGCCCAGGGGCGCGGCCTCGGCCATGGGCATGATCTGGAAGCCGTCCATCCGCGCCTCGAGGGCGGGCAGCGGATCGACCTCGGTCACGATCACATGAGCGCCGGCCCCGCGGGCCCGCATGGCAAAGCCCCGGCCGCACCAGCCGTAGCCGGCGACCACCATGGTGCTCCCGGCCACCAGCATGTTGGTGGCGCGCACGATGCCGTCGAGCGTCGATTGCCCGGTGCCGTAGCGGTTGTCGAACATGTGCTTGGTGCTCGAGTCGTTGACCGCGACGATGGGGAACTGAAGCACGTTCTCCTTCTGCATCGCCTTGAGCCGGATGACTCCGGTCGTGGTCTCCTCGGTCGAGCCCCGGACGTTGGCCACCAGCGCCCGGCGCTCATCGGCCGACAGGGTCTCGACCCACCGGCGGATGGGCGGCGCCAGGTCGTCCAGCCGGTTGAGCGCGATCATATGGAGCGAGCCGACCAGGTCGGCCCCGTCGTCCTGGGTCATGTCGGGGCCGAACGCCAGCGCCTGCGCGATGTGGGTGTAGTAGGTCTCGTGGTCCTCGCCCTTGATGGCGTAGACATGGACCCCGTGATCGCGGACCAGGTGGGCGGCGACGTCGTCCTGGGTGGACAGCGGGTTGGAGGCGCAGAGTGCGATCTCCGCCCCGGCGGCCCGGAGCGTGATCATCAGGTTCGCGGTCTCGGTGGTGACGTGGAGGCAGGCCGAGAGCCGGGTGCCCTTGAGCGGCCGCTCCTTGGCGAACCGGGCGCGGATCTGTCGCAGCACCGGCATGGATCGCTCGGCCCACTCGGTGCGGCGCCGACCCTCGTCCGCCAGGGCAATGTCCTTGATGTGGTGTGTGGCCACCGCGGTCTGTACGCTCATGGGGTTCCTCAGCGGGCGGCCGACAGCAGATCCTTCACGCGGTCGGTCCGTTCCCAGGTGAAAAAGTCGACCTTCTGGGACCTGCCGTCGTCCTGATAGACCCCACTGTAGGGCCGCCGGCCGAAGTGTCCGTAGGTCGCGGTCTGTCCGTAAATTGGGCGCTTGAGCTTGAGGGCGTCAATGATGCCGCGCGGCGTCAGGTCGAAGACCTCGGCCACGATCCTTTCGATCTCTGCATCCGGGATGAGGCCGGTGCCGAAGGTCTGCACCAGGATGGAGACCGGGCGCGCCACCCCGATCGCGTACGCCACCTGCACCTCGCAGCGCCGGGCCAGCTTGGCCTCGACGATGTTCTTGGCGACCCAGCGCGCGGCGTATGCGGCCGACCGGTCCACCTTGGACGGATCCTTGCCGCTGAACGCCCCGCCGCCGTGGCGCGCCATCCCGCCGTAGGTGTCCACGATGATCTTCCGGCCGGTGAGGCCGGCGTCGCCATGGGGGCCGCCGATCACGAACCGCCCGGTCGGATTGATCAGGAACTTGGTGCCGCGGTATTCCAGCCCGTGGGCGTCGAGGACCGGCTTGATGACCTCTTCGATCACGCCCTCGCGGATCGTCCCCTGCCCCAGCTGGCGGGATCCGCGGCGCTCGGCGTGCTGGGTCGAGACGACCACCGTGCGCACCGCCACCGGCCGGTCTCCCTCGTACTCCACCGATACCTGCGACTTCCCATCCGGCCGGAGCCACTCCAGCCGCGGATGGCCGGGAAGTCCCTTCCGCACGGCGGCCAGGCGCTCCACGATCCTATGGGCCAGCATGATCGGCAACGGCATCCGCTCCCGGGTCTCGCTGGTGGCGTAGCCGAACATCATGCCCTGGTCGCCGGCTCCCTGCTCCTTGTTCCGGGCGGCATTGACGCCCATCGCGATGTCCGGCGACTGCCGGTCGATCGAGGTCAGCACCGCGCAGGTCCGCCCGTCCATCCCGTAGCTGGCGTCGGTGTAGCCGATCCCCTCCACCGTGCGGCGGACCAGGTCCGGGATGTGGACGTAGGTGCTGGTGGTGATCTCGCCGGCCACCACGGCCATCCCCGTGGTCACCAGGGTCTCGCAGGCCACTCTCCCCGCGGGGTCGCGCGACAGGATGGCATCGAGCACCGCATCGGAGATCTGGTCGGCCACCTTGTCGGGATGGCCCTCGGTGACCGATTCCGAGGTGAAGACGTGGCGCTTGCTACCGGCCATGGGGACGCTCAGGCTGAGAGGAGTGATGGGTCGTCAGGCAGCGGGGCAGCGAGGGCGGCCCTCGCCACCCCGCTGCCCCGCACCGCCTCGGACCGCTTCAGGACGGTGCAAGCTAGCGAGGCCCCCCCCGCCGCGGCAACGCCGAGTGCGGGTCGAGCAG
>DASSML010000070.1:0-2023 GCA_035688895.1 Gemmatimonadales bacterium | reverse complement strand
CGCCGCGCCGGCAGCGCCGCCACCGACCAGGAGCGAGTCGGCCAGCTCCTGGAAGCGGGCCTGAGCATCGCTCAGGTCGGGCGCGATCCGGATCGACTGCTCCCGCACCAGCCGATCGCCGGCCGCGTCGTACAGGAGCCCGCGGACGTGGATCGTGTCCCGGAACTGCCAGACCTCGCCCATGACGACTCGGCCCGCCCGGCGGCGGCGCGCGATCGCGACCCCGTCCTCGACCCGTACCGCACCGCCCTGGCGCGAGCGTGCGTCGGCCACCCAGAGCGGATCCACCATCTCCACCCCGCGCCAGCGTCCGAGCGCGTCGTGCAGCAGCGACTCACACTGGTCGCCGTTGAGGAGCAGTGGCGCCGATCCCTCGCGATGGCGGAACGGGAGCACCAGGTAGAGAGAGGTGTCGAGCGCGGGTGTCTCGCGCCGGTTGAGCGCGGTCGCGGCGAACGCGCCGCCCAGCAGCAGCGCTCCGACGACCACCCATCCGGCCCGGGAGAACCGCCTGCGCCTGAACGGCGCGACGGGCTGGGTAGGAGCCTGGGCGTCCGGTGGGGTGGGCTGATGGGGCAACGCCGCCAGGAATTCATCGGCCGAGGCGTACCGGTCGGCGGGGAGCTTCTCGAGCGACTTCGCTACGACCCGATCCAGCTGAGCCGGGACCCCCGGACGCTTCTCCCGCAGCGGCGCGGGCGTGTCGTAGGCGTGTCGCAGGGCCATCCCCTGCGGCGTAGCGGCCCGGAAGGGTGGCTCACCCGCCAACATCTCGTACAGCACGCAGCCGAGGCTGTAGATGTCCGACCGAGCATCGAGGGGCGAATTGCCGGTGGCCTGCTCCGGACTCATGTACATCGGTGTTCCCAGCACCAGGCCGGTCGCCGTGGCGCGCTCGCCCGTAGCCGAGCTGAGCGCCCGCGCGATGCCGAAGTCCGCGACTCTCGCATGACCTTCGGTCAGGAGGATGTTTTCCGGCTTGATGTCGCGGTGGACCACCTCGCGGCGGTGGGCATAGGCGAGCGCGTGCGCGACCTGTCCCGCGATCAGGACCGCCGTGTCGATCGGGAGCGCTCCCTCCCGGGTCAGCCGGCTCCGGAGCGACTCGCCCTCGACATAGGGCATGACGTAGTAAAGGACCCCGTCGGCTTCGCCGGAGTCGAAGACTGGAAGGATGTGAGGATGGTCGAACCCGGCGGCGATCTCGATCTCGCGCTCGAAGCGGTCGGCTCCCAGCGAGGCGGTCAGCTCCGGCCGGAGGACCTTGAGCGCCACTGGACGGTGGTGCTTGAGGTCCCGGGCCAGGTAGACCGTAGCCATCCCCCCCCGCCCCAGTTCCCGCTCGATCAGATAGCGGTCTCGGAGTGCGTCGGCCAATCGGGAGCCCGTCACGTCTGCCACGGTCGGGCCTTGGAGGGAGACAATTCTCAATGTGCCGCCCCGGACCAGGGTCCGCCAGCATCGAGGTCCACGGCGCCGTCCTTCGCTCTCGTAGCCCACGATAGCCCATGCGCGTGAACCTTCCGTGATATCGTTCGGCATGCGGATCGCCACCTGGAACGTGAACTCGCTCAAGGCCCGGCTGGACAAGGTCCTATGGTGGCTGGAGCGGGCGGCCCCGGACGTGCTGCTGCTGCAGGAGACCAAGCTCACTGACGCCGACGCGCCCCACGACGCGCTCCGCGCCGCGGGGTACCAACTGGCCCACCACGGCGAGGGGCGGTGGAACGGCGTGGCGATCGCGGCGCGGGGTCCCTTGTCCGACCTGGTCGCCAACTTCGGCGAGCCGCTCCGGCCGCCGACGACGCCCGACGTGGGCGACGACGAGCCGCTCGCCGAGGCGCGGATGCTCGCGGCGACCTTCGAAGGGGTGCGGGTCGTTTCCCTCTACGCCCCCAACGGCCGCTCCCTCGGCTCCCCCTTCTACCAGGCCAAGCTGGCCTGGTACGACCGGCTGGCCCGCTGGGTCGAGGCCGGCGACCCCGGCGCGCCACTGGTCCTCGGCGGCGACTTCAACCTCGCC
>DASSML010000069.1:0-13531 GCA_035688895.1 Gemmatimonadales bacterium | reverse complement strand
GCGCCGTGGCGACTCACCCGACCGTACGTGGGGCGGAGACCGGTGACGCCACAAAACGCCGCCGGGAACTGGATCGAGCCCCAGGTCTCGCTGCCGATGGCGAAGGGCACCAGCCCCGCCGCGACCGCCGCGCCCGATCCGCTCGACGATCCGCCGGACCAGCGAGCGGGATTCCATGGTGTCCGCCCCGGTCCGGTGAAGCTGGCGAAGGCCTGGTTGTACCCCATTCCGCCCGCCAATTCGACCATGGCCAGCTTGGCGCAGAGCACCGCGCCGGCGTCGCGCAGGCGACGCACTACGGTGGCGTCCTCCTGCAGCAGCTGGTCGCGATAGGGCTGGGCTCCCCAGCTCGTGGGTGCTCCCGCCGCCGCCAGCAGGTCCTTGGCCCCGTACGGGATGCCGTGCAGCGGCCCGCGCTCCTTCCCCTTCCGGAGCTCGGCATCGCGCTCCTTCGCCTCCGCCAGGGCCGCGTCCCGCAGCACGGTCACGACCGCGTTGTAGTTGGGCCCCAGCCGCTCCAGCCGATCGAGGAAGTACTCCGCCAGTGCGACCGCGGTGGTCTTCCGGTCGCGCAGGAGACGGCCGAGCTCGCCAATCGTCTGGAAGGCGAAGTCGGTCACGTGGTGGGACGCGGCGGCGCGGCGGTGAAGACGAAGTCGGGCTCGTCGCCGTTGGCCAGCTCGAGCTTGCGAATCTCCGCCGCCCGCTCCAGCGAAGCCTGGATCTGCTTGGTGATGGTGTCGAGGTCGCCCGCCTGCAGCCGTCCGCCGTACTGCACCCGGATCGCCTCCGCCAGGGCGCGGGCGAGCGCGCTCGGCTCGTCGGCCGCCGCGAGGAGCGCGTCGGTCGCGGCATCGGTACCCAGGAGTGGCCCCAGGCTGAGACCGGGAGCGCCGGCGCCGAGCAGGGGCGCCAGCGCGGCGAGGGCCACCGACTCGGCGAACTCGCGCCGCCTCACGACGGGTTCTCCGACCGGTCGTGGCGATAGTAGAGGTAGGCCAGAGACAACGTCACCAAGCCTAGCAGGAAAACCGAGCCGACGCGGTACAGGGCGTCGAGCGCGGCCAGATCGAACATGATCACCTTCACCACGGCCAGTCCCGCGACCGCGAGCCCGGCGAGGCGCACCGGCTTGAGCGAGCGCCGGAAGCCGAGCAGCACCAGGGCCGCGGCGAACACCAGCCACCAGGCGCTCACCGCGAGGCCCCCGGCGAGTCCCGCCGTCTCCGCCGACGACGAGGCCAGGACGAAGTGCCGCCTGAGCTCGCCGGTGACGCCGAACAGCAGAAGCAGCCCCGCGGTGAGCCACAGCCCGGAACGGGCGAGTCGGTGATCCTCCCGTCCCTCCCCCACGGGAAAGAGTCCGGCCGCCAGAGCGGTCGTGGCCGCGATCGATCCCCACAGGACCAGCGCCCAGGTGCCGACGAAGGCCCGGTCGGCGGCGTCGCGCCCGGCACCGGCAACATCGAAGAGCTGTTGCAACGCGGCCGCGAGGGTGACGAGGCCGTACCAGCGGCCGTCGTCCCGCCGGAAGCGATGATCCAGGGCCGGCCACACCAGGGCGAGCGCCAGGAGTGCCCACACCTGCCGAGTCCCGTCCCATTCCGAGCCGGCCGCCAATCCCATGGCGGCGGCCCCGATCAGGGCGAACGGCGGACGGACCCGCTGGTACCCCGCGATGAGATAGGGGATCGCGATCAGCATCGGGAGGAGCCCCGGGTCGGCGTCGAATCGGTCGGGCGCCAGGCCGTAGGCGGCCCAGCCCAGCAGAACCGGCGTGGTGAAGAAGTACAATGCCTCGCCCAGCGACCAGCCGCTCTCCCCCGACACCACCCGGATCGGGAAGACCTTCGGCCGGCGGAGCCCGTGCCACCAGACCGGCAGCGAGAGGACGATGCCGGCGGCCAGCACCGGCCAGTGCCGGTCCAGCCGTTGGCTTGCCTCGCCCAGCAGCGCCCATCCGCCGGTGAAGGTGAGCAGACGCGTTTCCCACCAGCGCTCGCGCAGGCCGACGAAGAGACCGGCGGCCCCGCCGACGAGGCCGAAGACGAGCAGCGCCATCGGTCGGGCGTGGTCCGCCGCGCCACCGAGCGCGACCCCGAAATAGCTCGCCGCGACGACGAGCGTCGCGAGGCGCCAGCGGCACCGCGCCGCCACCAGGCCGAGGCCGGCGGCCATGCTCGCGAGGTAGAGGAGGAGGAGGTTGGCGTTGGCCTGTTCCCGACCCAGCAACGCCGGCGCGAGGAACGCGCCCAGCGCGGCGGTCGCGCCGAGGGCCTCGACGTTGATCGCGTATGCCACCATGGCGAGCGCGATCGACACCAGGGCCAGGCCCACCACGCCGGGCGACGGCGGAATGACCTGGTAGAGGCGACAGGCGGCCCACACGCTGAGGTACACGATGCCCGCCCCGCAACCGATCAGTGCCGCCCCGTAGATCCGGTACCGCGCGTGCAGGCGCCAGCCGATCGCCCCCACGCCGATGCCGAGCGTCACGCCGCCGATGCAGCGCATGATCGGTGAGATCCATCCCCGGTCGAACGACAGCTTGAGCAGGTACCCGGTCGCCATCAGCAACGCCAGGACACCGACAGCGAGGAGCCCGCGCTGGCCGATCCACTGCTCGTTGATCGGCGATCTGAACGAGTCCGAACGAGGTCGGGGCGGCGGCGGCGGAGGGGGGGCGGGTGGCGGTGCGGGAGCCCGCGACTCGGACGGCGGTGGCGGGGGCGAGTCCGCTTCCGGCGATGCATGTGCGGGGGCCGCAACGGGCACTGAACCGGGCAGGTCGGTCGCGACCGGACGTGGGGCGGGCGTCGCCGTCGCCTGTCCCGCCAGCCCTCGTACAACCGTTTCCAATACCGCGATGCGCCGCTCCAGCCGCTCCAGCCGGTCCTCCACGCTCATCGCGCTCCGGCCTCCTCCTCCGCCAGCTCGGCGGAGATACTCAGGGACGGGGGCTTCAATTGAAACGCCAGCACACCGACCACTGCGACGCAGGCCCCGGCCAGGTAGAACGGCGAGCCGTGCCCCAGCCGTTGGAACGCCATCGTGGCGAGAAGTGGCGCCACCACCCGCGCCAGCCCGGCAAAAGTCTGCGCCACGCCCATGGCGGTGCCCAGCTCGCGCGGGTCGGAAAAGCGGGACATAAGGGAAGTGGTGGATGGAAAGAGCAGCGCCGTGCCGATCGGCACAAGGGGGATCACGGCGGCGAGTCCCCAGAGCGTGGTGGGCTGAGGATAGAGCAGCAGCGCGATCACCAGCAGCAGCGTGCCGGTCCGCATCGTGGCCACCTCGCCCAGCCGGTCCACGATCGGACCCAGCAGCAAGCTCCGCATCACCAGCTGCAGCACGCCGATGTAGGTGAAGATCGGGCCGATCGTCCGCTCGTCGAGCCCGAACTCCGCGCCCAGATACAGCGCCAGCACCGAGGTCATGGCGGAAAAGGCCAGCATCCCGATGCCGTAGATCCAGAGCAGTCGCGAGAGACCGGCGCCCGGATGACGAATGGCGATCCAGGCGTGGTGCCATACCGGCCGTCGGGGTCGGTGCACCCCGTCGAACGCCGGCTTCGATTCCGGCAGCCAGCGCCAGGCGAAGAGGATGTTGATGACGCAGAGCGCCGCGGCGACCAGACCAGGCGCCGCGTGGCCCCAGTGGGCGGCGAGCGAGCCGAGTGCGGGCCCCAGGGTCACCCCGACCCCCGTGGCGGCCGAGAGCCAGCCGAGCGCGCGGGCCCGGTCGGCCGGCTCCATCGTGTCTGCCACGTAGGCCTGCGCCACGCCGGTGGTGCCGCCGCCGGCCCCCTGCACCAGGCGGGAGAGGAAAAGGAGCCAGAGGCTGTCCGCCAAGCCGAAGACCACGTACGCGGCCGCGGAAGCGGTAAGGCCGATGAGCAGGGCGGGCCGGCGGCCGTAGCGGTCGGAGACCCGGCCCCACAGCGGCGCCGACACGAGCTGCGCGATCGAGAAGGACGCGATCAGCGCCCCGATGATCTCGGGCGAGGCATCGAGCTTCTGGGCGTAGAACGGCAACAGGGGGAGCACGACCATGAAGCCGATCATGTCCACCACGTTGACCGCGATCAGCACCGCCAGGCGGCGCAGCTTGGCTCGGCTGCCGTTTCCGGCGGGGCTCATCCGGCGGCGCCTCCCCGGTCCGGCCGCTCCGACCCGAGCGCGAAGACCAGTCCGCTCACTACCATGAGTACGACCCCGTAGGCCGCCGCCACTCCGACATCGGCGGAGCGAAGGCTGGACAGGATCTCGAGCGAAACCGGGCGGGTGTCGTAGGTGTACAGCAGGATCGAGGTCACGAAATCCCCGAAGGCGGTGACGAAGGCGAGACTGCCGCCGGCCAGCAGCGCCGGCCGAAGCAGCGGGAGAGTCACCTGACGCAAGGTGCGCCAGCGCCCCGCCCCCAGAGAGCCGGCCGCCTCGTCCAGCGCCGGGTCCAGGGCCCTGGCTCCGGCGAGAATCGCGCGACTGGTGATCGGTAGATTCCGTACGAGATAGGCGAGCGGAAGGATCCAGAGAGTCCCGACCAGGATGAACCGTCCGGCCCAGGGCGCCCGCACGCTGAACGCGGTCGCCAGCGCGATGGCGAAGACAGTTCCCGGCACGGCCCAGGGCAGCGCCAGCAACCCCTCGATGACCCGGCCCATCCGTCCCCGCCGGCGAGCCGCCACCAGCGCTCCCGCCAGGCCGATCCCCACCGCGGCGACCGTGGACGCGGCCGCGAGCCAGAGGCTGTTCAGCAGCGGCCGCACCCGCACCGGGTCCTGGAGCAGGGCGACGTAGTTGTGCGTGGTGTACGCCGGCGGGAGCGGCTCGGTGGTCCACGTCCCCAGCGGCACGAAGGACACCAGCAGCAGCGTCAGGTGCGGAAGGAGCAGCACCAGCACCAGCAGCCAGGCCAGCCCCGTCACCGCCCAGCGCATGGCCGGCCGCCGGATCGGAACTCGAGCAGGAGCGGCGCCCTTGCGCCCGCCGCCGCGGTCGGCCGCCGGCGCCGTCCCCCGCAGCAGCAGGAGGGCGAGCAACGCGAGGATCGTCAGCGAGACCGTCTCCACCATGGCCAGCTCATTCTCGCCGTTGAGCCGGGTGGAGACGATCTGCGTCGTCATCACCCGGAAGCCGCCGCCGAAGATGTAAGGCGCGCTGAACGACGCCAATGAGGTCATGAAGGTGAGCAGCGCCGCGCCCATCAGCGCCGGCCGGAGCTGGGGAACCACCACCCGCCGGAGCGTGCGCCAGCGTCCGGCGCCGAGACTCGCCGCCGCCTCCAGCTGGGCGCCGTCCAGCGCGGCCAGACCCGCCCGCACGAACAGATAGAAGTACACGTACATCGAGTAGGCGTGCACCAGGAGGATCGCGCCCGCGCCCTCGAGCCGCCACGGCGGATCCTGCAGCCGGAACAGCTTCATCAGCAGGAGCGGGATGAAGCCGGTCTCGCCGTAGAGAAACAGGAACGCGATCACGCCCACCAGCGGCGGCAGCACCGCCGGCAGCGCCACCAGTCCGCCCAGCAGGCGCGCACCGGGGAGATCATATCGCGAAAACAGGACCGCCAGCGGGATGCCGACCGCGGCCGCGAGCGCCACGCTCGCGAGCGAGATCCACAGACTCCCCCAGAGCGCCCGCCATTCGGTCGGGCGGGCCAGGAACTCCCGCACGTGTTCCAAAGTCCAGCCGGAGGGCCCGTGCACGCCGTCCAGCAGCACCAGCACGAGAGGATAGACCACCAGCCACACGAGGAGCACCAGCAACAGCCCGCTGGTGAGCCTCGCCGCCCGATTCCGGATCACGCGCCCACCGGATAGAGGTGGATGCCTGCGCCGGCCCGCCGGCTGGGCATGATCGCTGCGGGGCCGCCGATCTCGACCGAGCGAACCGGCGCCATGACCTCGATCGTCGCGCCGGCCTCCGTGGCGGTGGTGAAGAGCGCCCCGGGTCCCACGAAGCGACTGGCGAGAACCGTCACCGGCAAACCGCCCGGTCCCGGTGGCCCGAACCGCAGTGCCTCCGGCCGCACCAGCATCTCGGCCGGTCCGACGGCCGGCCGGCCCACCCCGTCGAGGTTCCACTCCACCCCTTCGATCGAGACTCGCACACCATCGCCCGTCTCGGGTGGACCCAGCACCATGGCGGGCACCACGCTGGATCGGCCCACGAACCCGCCCACGAAGAGATTGGCCGGCTCGGCGTAGAGCTGATCCGGCGTGCCGACCTGCTCCAGCCGCCCCTGCCGCATTACGGCCACCCGGTCGCCGAGGTCGAAGGCCTCCTCCTGCTCATGGGTCACCAGCACGGTGGTGATGCCGAGGCGGCGGATCAGCTCGCGGAGCTCGTGCCGGGTGCGCTCTCGCAGCGAGGGGTCGAGGTTGGAGAGCGGCTCGTCCAGCAAGAGCACCTTGGGCTCCGGAGCGAGCGCCCGAGCCAGCGCGACCCGCTGCTGCTGCCCGCCGGAGAGCTGCCCGATGCGGCGGCGCTCGAAGCCGGCCAGGTCCACCAGCGCGAGCGCCTCCGCCACCCGGCGCTCCAGCTCGGCGCCGCGGACGCCGAGGGACTCGAGCCCGAAGGCCACGTTGGCGCCGGCATCGAGGTGAGGAAACAGGGCGTAGTGCTGGAACACCATCCCGAACCGGCGCGCCACCGGCTCGACTCCGGTCACATCCTCGCCGTCCACCAGCACTCGTCCCGCATCGGGCGACTCGAACCCGGCCAGGAGTCGCAGCGTGGTGGTCTTGCCGCTCCCGCTGGGCCCGAGCAACGCCAACATCTCGCCGCGCTCGAGCGCGAGCGAGACCCGATCCACCGCGACCGTCCCGTCGAAGCGCTTGACCAGGCCGTCGAGGTGGAGGAACGGGCTCATCGCGTCTTCCGGCCGGTGCCGCGCACGTGACTGTCCCAGTAGCTCATCCATGCGGCTCCCTGACTCGCGAGTAGCGCCCAGTCGACCGGTGTCACCTTCATCTCCGCCTCCACACCGGCCACCCAGGCCGGAACCCGGTCCGGGGGAAGGTCGGCCCGGGCCGGCAGCCGGAAGACGCCCCGCGCCGCGATGAGCTGCCCATCGACGCTGCCGACGAAGTCGATGAATGCCCGCGCCGCCTCGGGATGCCGCGCCCCGCGCACCAGCCCGATGGCATCGTCGATCACGACGGTGCCGCTTCGGGGGAAGACGTATCCGAACGGCATTCCCTTGCCCCGGCTGATCAGGATGTCGGGCAGGTCCCACAGCGTCACCAGTCCCTCACCCCGGGCCAGCTTGGCGTCGAGGATCGCCGGGTTGAGGGCGTACGCCTTCGTCTGGCCGTCCAGCCTGCGGAGCCAGGCCATGCCGGCACCGGTGTCGCCGGTCTCGCGGATGCTGCGCTGCAGCACGAGGCCCCAGATGGCCCGCATGGTACCGCTGGCCATCGGGTCGCGGATCAGCACCTTGTCGTGCCAGCGGGGGGCGAGGATGTCGTCCCAATCCCCCGGCGCCTCCGCCGGACGCACCAGCCGGTTGTTGTAGGCGATGACCGCCGGCGTGCGGTAGACCGGATAGTACAGATCGTCAGGCCCGACGCCGGCCGGGCCGACCGCGCCCGCCCAGGCCGGACGATACGGCGCCAGCAGCGAGTCGTGGACCCCGCGATCGAAGATGGTGGTCGGCCCGCCGAACCAGACGTCGGCCTGCGGGTTGACCCGCTCGAAGCGGAGCCGGTCGAGCACCTCCTGCGATCCCATGTCGAGCCAGCGCACGTCGATGTCGGGCCGGCGGCGCTCGAACTCGCGCTCGAGCAGCGTGAGCTGATCGCGCCCGTGGGGCGAATAGAGGACCACCGGTGTCCGATGGTCTCCCCCGCAGCCGAGCAGCAGCAGGGCCACCAGCCAGGGGACGGCCCTGCGTCCCCCAATGGCTCCCTGGGTGATGCTGGTGACGTGTCTCGAATCGGAATGGTGAACCGGCGACGCCGCCACGCTCACCGGGTCGGCGTCCGCTCGGCGAGCGCGAGCAGGTTCGCGAACAGGCGGAACGCACCCGGCACACCAGCCGGCAGCTGCCGGAAGAAGCTGAGCCCGGTGTAGACGTAGGTCCCCTTCCCGACCGTGGCGATCAGCAGGCCGCCCTCGAGCGGGGCCTCGCCCGGGTCGTGGGTCTCCAGCACGGGCCGATACCCCGGATCCCAGCTGCGGGCGAAGTACAGACCGCGCTCCTGGACCCATCCCTCCCAGTCGGCGTCGGTCAGCCGGTTGGGCCGGGTAAGCACCCGTTCGTCCGGCGCGAGGGCGCGCATCGGGGCCGTCTCGTCGGTCACCCGGTCGTGGCTCACCGTCGGTGACGGCTGTCGGACGTTCAGGGAGCCGCCCGGCGCGGCGGTGCTGTCGCCCTCGCCAGGCAGGGTCGGTCCGCCCACGGTCATCGGCAGCGGCGCGAAGCCGCCCTCGAAGAAGAAGTGCTGCTGGTATTGCACGATGACCAGACCACCCTGGCGGGCGTAGTCGAGCAGCCGGCTGTTGTTCTCCACCAGGGTCGAGTCGGTCTCGTAGGCGCGCGGGCCGACTACGATGGCCGCGAAGCGGTCGAGATCGCCGTGCTCCAGGGTGCGGTGATCGATGAGGGTCAGCGGAATCCCGGCGCGCTGCAGCGCTTCGGGCACGCGGTCGGACGCACCCCGGATGTAGCCCACCGCGGTGACCTTGGGGAGCGCCAGGTCGGCGAGATGCACCTCGGCCAGCGCCTCGACCGCGTAGGAGCGGGGGCGGATGTGCGGGTAGTCCACCGTGTAGAGCCCGGTGGACCAGGCCTGGCCGGCGCTGTCCCGCGCCTCGGCGCCGATGGTGACGGTGCCGGCGCTGGCTCCCTTGGGGAGCCGGACATTGAAGACGAACGACTCGTGCTCGTCCTGGCCCGAGAGGCGGAACGGTCTGGACGGGACCGCGGGCCATCCGGAGGGGAGCTGCAGCCGCACCCGCCCGGCGGTGGTGTCGCGGGCGCCGTGGGTCAGAGTGACGGTGAACCGGTGAGTCCCGGGCACGAGGAGCGACCAGAGGTCGGCGGAGGGGTCCAGCTTCACGTCCACCCGCGGCACCACCGTCAGCGGCCGACGGACCTCACCCAGCGCCTGGTCGTTGACCCTGAAGCTGACCTGACGGGAGAGGTCGCCGCCGCTGTCGAGGCCCACCGCCCGAGCCATCGGCTCGGCGGCGCCGAACGGCTCGCCCCGCTCTACCGCCGAGGTGACCGACCAATCGTACATGCTCCCCTGCCGGGGCCGGCGCAGGAAGTACGGGGTGGTGAGCGGGGCGGCACTATCCGGCATGACGGTGACGGTGGTCTGCTGAAGCGCACCGGGCGGCAGGGTCGTCACGGCCGGCGCCTCGCCCTGCACGTGCCACAGCGCCGAGGGCACTACCCCGCCGTCCACCCGCAGCGTGTCGCTGCCGGTATTCCACAGACTCACCTCCACCGCCACGGGCTGGGCCGGCAGCACCCGGTCGTCGTCGGCGACGGCGTCGAGCACCAACCCCGAGGCCAGCGCCAGCGCGCGCTCCAGGTGGCGGCGCTGATCGCTCTGCTCGATCGTGCTGAACAGGAGGTGCGCTCGGCCATCGTCGGCCTGGGGATAGAGGTCGCGCTCCGCGCGGCGCAGTACCGCGGCGACGGCCCGGAGGCCGCCCGGATGCAACAGCACTCGGGCACTGTCTACCCGGGCGCTGAAGCGACGGCGGGCGTCGTGACCGTTGGAGTTCTTGCCGCCCTCACGCCGGGGCAGGGCGTCGAGGGTCGTATCCACGCCGGCGAAGAGGCCGGACGCGCTGTCGGCCTGCACCCGCTCTTCCAGAAGGGCGAGTCGCACCGGAGATGGACCGATGGTCTGCAGCTGCCCCATGTCCTGGGAGCGATGCAGGCTCCGGCCCGCCATCGCGATCTGATGATACGACTTCCCCACCGCCGGATCGATGGCGCCGCCGTCCAGCACCAGGGTGGTGGCCGCGGTGTCGAAGCGGGCGCTGCGATAGAGCTTAAGCGGCGCCCAGGGCTGCAACCCTTCCTCCCGGAGCAGCTCGGGGAACCGGGTCGAGTCCCCCGCCACTTCGAACGCCTCCCGCGTCACCCAGCCCGCGGCCTGATGCTGGCCGTGGCCGTCGCGCGGGTTGCCGCGGAAGATCGACACCAGCACCTGGGGCCGGAACCGCCGGACGATGCGTACGACGTCCTTGAGCACCGTATCCCGTGGCCACTGGACCCAGGTCTCGTCGAGCGTCTTGGAGAAGCCGAAGTCGTAGGCGCGGGTGAAGTACTGGCGGGCCCCGTCCAGCCGGCGGGCGGCGAGCAGCTCCTCGGTGCGGATCAGGCCGAGCGCCTCACCCAGCTCGGGGCCGATCAGGTTCTGCCCGCCCTCCCCCCGGTTGAGCGACAGGTAGGCCGCCTCCGCCCCCATCCCCCGTACCAGGACAGTGAGGAGCTCGGTGTCCTCGTCGTCGGGATGAGCCCCGATGACGAGCACCCGCCGGTAGTGGCCCAGCATCCTCAGCTCCTGGTCCAGGGCGACGATGCCGCCGGTGGACGGTGGCTCGAGCTGGGCGGCGAGCGGTGGCGTGCCGAGGCCGGCGCAGAGAAGGAGGGGGAGGAGCGACGAACGAACTGGGCGGGGCAACGAGACCTTGGCCGTGATGGTGAGGGGGAAAGCTATACGGGGAGGGCGGACAGGCGCACGGGCGGACAGCCGGACAGGCGGACAGGCGGACGGGCGGACGGGCGGACGGTGGTTGGATCGTCTGTCGCACCGATGCCGAGAATACAACGGCGCCGGGATTGCCTCCCGGCGCCCCTCTACTGGCATATTGTCCGCCCGTGTGTCCGTCCGCCCGTCCGACTGCTCGCCTGTCCGCCTGTCCGCCCCTAATGCAACGGCGCCGCCCCGAGCGGAGTCTCCCGTATCGAGCGCCTGAGGGCAGGATGGCGCCGCCAGAGATAGAACCCCATGCACACCGCGGCCAGGGTATTGGCCACCACCACCGCCCAGAACGGAAAGAGCTCGTTGGTCCGCTCCGACAGGACCTCGAGCAATCCGTAGAAGATGACCTCGAACGCCAGGAAGAGCGGCAGGAGCGCGTAGCGGACGATGGGGTTGTCCACGCTCCAGTGGATCATCGCCGTCAGCCCCACGCCGATGAGCGCGAAGACCAGGAAGTGAAAGGCGGTGTACAGCAGAATCGCGCCGAACACGATCCCGCCGGTCTGGGGAGTCGAGTCGCCGAAGAGGACCACCTGACCCAGCAGGCTGGGGGTATGCAGGGGATGACCGGCGATGCTGTCGAGGATGAGGAACCACACGGCCACCGCGAGCCCGCCGATAATGCCGACGTCCAGCCCTTCGGTTGCCAGGGAGTGAGACCGTTCCGCCATGGGAAGCCTCCACGTAACGGCCCCGCCGACCGGGGCCGCGCTGGGATCCGCGAAGGCCGCCAGGGCACCCTTCCACAGTGTGGGTCAACCCCGAGCGGCGCAAGTCGGCCGCGCTAGACCATTCGCCTCCGCGGGTGCGGCGGGACATCGACTTCGTCCCCCAGGGCTTTCCCGGTGTCGCGCACCTCGGGGTGTCTCGCCAGCAAATACCACCCCATCACGGCGACACCCAGGAAGCTGCCACCCAGCACCGTCCAGAGCGGCAGGCGCTCGCTGGTCGCCACGGCGAGCATGTAGGTGAGCCCGCCAACAGGCAGAAGGCGCACACCAGGCCCATCCAGACACCCATACGGAGGCTGATGTCTTGCATTGCGGTGTGGGTGAGGAGCGCGAGAAGGGCGCCGACGAGGATATACACCATGAAATGCAGGACGGTGTAGCCGGCCACCACTACGGGGACGCTGAGCAGCCCGGTGACGACTCCCTCGCGAAATGTGGAATGTTCCTGCGCGTGCATCACCGCTCCTGGACAGAGGTTGCCTCGAGGGCGGTCCCGGAGCCTACGCGCCTCGGCAGGCCGAGGCTGTGTCCACGGTCACCCGGAGGGGGCACCCTCCCGGGCGGTCCGGCAGGCCTCACAAGGACAGGCGTGCCGGAGCCGCTCAAAGGTATAGATGCCTGCGCCGTGCCCATCGCTCCACTGGATCTGCAGGCCGTAGCCCCCCACCAGGCCCACGGACACCGGCCGGACCTGCGATGGTACCCGGGTGGGGTCGAGCAGCGGGCGCCCGGTCATCTCCTCCACGCACTCCGCGCAGGCACAGGCCAGCCGGAGGACCCGGGCCGGGTAGAGCGCCTGGTGTCCGGCGTCGTCCCATTCGATGAGGAGCCCGTCGTCCCTGCGGGTGATGGCGTACGGCACTGGAATCGGCATGGCAGGGATGATAGCACTACCGTTCGCCTTCCCGCGGCCCCCGGTCCCCACCCATATTGCGACCAACCCAATCGGCGCCAGCACATGTCCGCTCACGCACCCAATCCGTTCGGCTCCCGAGGCACCCTGCAGCTCGGCCGGGAGAAGGCCACCATCTATCGTCTCGCCGAGCTCGCCCGGCAGAAGCTCACCGAGCTCGACCGTCTGCCGTTCTCCATCCGGGTCCTCCTGGAAAACGCGCTGCGGTTCGCCGGCCAGGGCATCGTGACCGAGGAGCACGTGCGCCAGCTCGGGGGCTGGCACCGGCCGGGCGCGGCCCGAAGCGAGATCCCGTTCATGCCCGCCCGGGTGGTGCTGCAGGACTTCACCGGCGTGCCCTGCGTGGTCGACCTCGCCGCCATGCGTGACGCCATGGCCCGGATGCGGGGCGACCCCGACCGGATCAACCCGGTGGTCCCCTGCGATCTGGTGATCGACCACTCGGTCCAGGTGGACTACTTCGGATCGGAGCGTGCGTTCCAGCTCAACGTCGAGCTGGAGATGGAGCGGAACGTCGAGCGCTATCAGTTGCTCAAGTTCGCCCAGCGTGCCTTCCGCAACTTCCGGGTGGTGCCGCCGGGCACCGGCATCGTGCACCAGGTCAACCTGGAGTACCTGGCCCCCGTGGTGCAGCTCCGGGACCAGTTCGGCGAGCTCACGGCCTATCCCGACACCCTGGTCGGCACCGACTCCCACACGACGATGATCAACGGACTCGGGGTGGTGGGCTGGGGTGTGGGCGGGATCGAGGCCGAGGCGGTGATGCTGGGCCAGCCCTATTTCATGCTGATTCCCGAAGTCGTGGGGATGAAGCTGGTCGGCGCGCTTCCGGTCGGCACCACCGCCACCGATCTGGTGCTCACGGCCACCGAGATACTCCGGAAGAAAGGCGTGGTGGACAAGTTCGTGGAGTTCTTCGGACCGGGGCTTTCTTCCCTCGGCCTGGCCGACCGGGCCACCATCGCCAACATGGCCCCGGAGTACGGGGCCACGATGGGTTTCTTCCCGGTGGACGACGAGACGCTGCGCTACCTGGAGCGGACCGGGCGCGGGACCGACGTGGTTCAGCGGGTAGAGCGCTATTGCAAGGAGCAGGAGCTCTTTCGCACCGATGCGACGCCCGACCCCGTGTTCAGCGCCACCCTCGAGCTCGACCTC
>DASSML010000068.1:0-2621 GCA_035688895.1 Gemmatimonadales bacterium | reverse complement strand
CGTTCGGCACCTCGGCCAGTGCTTCAAGGGGCGTCGACATGGCGGGGAAAGTATCAGCCGAGTCGCCGCCCCGGCAGACGTCTACCAGATCGTCACGCGCGCGCTGTCCGGCCGCACCATCGAATCACCCGGCTGGCAACCGAACGCCTTGGCGAACTCCGGCATGTTCGCCAGGGGGCTGTTGACCCGGAAGGCATTGGGGCCGTGTACACGTCCTTGGTCGTCCGCGCCTGCTTGGCGGCCTCGTCGAGCAGCCCGTGAAGGTCGTTGTAGTTCCGCTCCTGCAGCTCGTGAAAAGCGCTCCACCAGGGTTGGTCACTCGGGATCGACGTCCGCGCGATCCAGCCGCCGTTGACCCAGCGGTAGAAGTCCTCGCAGGCCGAGCAGGTGGTGTCCCGGTTGGTGGGGTCGAGCGGTTGGGTCCGGGCGGGGGCCGAAGGGGCGCCCTGTGCCGTCAGCGACTGGGGGACGACCGTGAGCGCGGCCGCGAGGAGAAGCCGCAGAGTGTTCCGGGGCATCGGGAGGTCTCGGACAATGATCAGGTCTTACGCTTGCGGTGCGGGATGGTTTCGGACCGGTCAGCGCTGTTCGGGGCGATACACGATTACTCGGGCCCGCTCGAGCGTGATCAGCCCGCCGCCGATCATCGGGTCCAGCTCGGGGAGGATCTCCTGGATCCGCTCCTCGGTGTCCACGCACTCCACCACGATCGGGAGGTCGAGCGAGAGCCGGAGCACCTTTTCCGTGTGGACCCGGGCGCTGGCGCCGAATCCCATGATGCCTCGGAACACCGTGGCGCCGGCGAATCCGCGGGTCCGGAGCAGGTGGACGATCGCCTCGTATAGCGGCCGCCCGTGGTACTTGTCGCGCTCCCCGATGTGAATCCGCATCAGGGTGCGCTCGCCGGTCAGGCCCTGCATGGTCGAGTCCCCTTCCGGCCGCTCGGCCGGCTCACACCCGCTCCCGAAGCGACACCACGCCCCGCGCCGCGGCGAAGCCGAGCACGGTGGCCGCGAGGGCGAGCACCAGGCTCAGCCCCAGGTATGTCGCGGCCCGGCTCCACTGCCCGTCCTCCAGCAGCGCCACCGTCTCGTAGCTGAAGGTGGAAAAGGTGGTGTACCCGCCGCAGAAGCCGATCGTCAGGAACGCCCGCCACTCGGGCGTGAGGGTCGGGGTGTCTACGGCGTAACGAAGGAAGAGCCCCAGAAGAAACGAGCCGGTGAGGTTGACGATCAGGGTGCCGACCGGGAAGCCGGATCCCGCCACCCGCTGGATCAGGCCGCCGATCAGATAGCGGCTCACCCCGCCGATCGCGCTTCCTACCGCGATGTACCAGAGCATGGGGGAAAGTATACATTTCCCGCGTGCTCCGCCTCGCCATCGCCCAGATGCGCCCGCGGAAGGGCGCTTACCAGGAGAACCTCTGCCGCCTGGGCGAGCTGTTCCGCCAGGCCGCCGGGTGGGACCATCCTCCCCAGCTCATGCTCGCCCCCGAGGCGGCGCTCACCGGGTATTTCCTCGAGGGTGGGGTACGCGACCTGGCCGTCCCCGCCGAGCGTCTGTTCGAGGACGTCTCCCGGCAGCACCGGGACGCCGGCGCTCCCCCGATCGACCTTGCCATCGGTTTCTACGAGCTTCACCGGAATCGTCTCTACAACTCGGCGATGTACGCCAGGCTGGGCGGGTCCCACCCCGGGATCGGGCACGTGCACCGGAAGGTCTTCCTGCCGACCTACGGCGTGTTCGACGAGGAGCGATTCGTCGAGGCGGGACGCAGCATCCAGGCCTTCGACACCGGGTGGGGCCGCGCCGCGCTCCTGATCTGCGAAGACGTCTGGCACTCCTTCACCTCGACGCTGGCGGCCCTCGACGGCGCCCAGGTCATCCTGGTGCCGAGCGCCAGCCCTGCCCGCGGACCGGTGGCGAGCGGAGAAGGGGAGGGACTGCCCGACAGCCTCGGCCGGTGGGGACGGATCGTGCAGGACGTCGCTGGGGAGCACGGGGTGTTCGTGGCGCTGGCGCAGTTGGTGGGGTTCGAAGGGGGCAAGGCGTTCCCCGGGGGCTCCATGGTGGCCGGTCCGCGGGGCGATCTGCTCACCCGCGGCCCGATCTTCGACGAGGCGCTCATCGGTCTCGATCTCGATTTCGAGGAGATCACCCGCGCGCGCGCCGACCTGCCCCTGCTAGCCGATCTGGAGATGCGACTGCCGCATCTGTTGGGTTCGCTGCACTCGGCCCGGCGGTACGGCGGCACGGCGGTACGGCGGAACGTGGACGGGGCCGAAGCTCCGTCGTCGAGCGCGGAGATCGAGGCCAGCGACGAAGCCCCAACCCGGGTCCTGCCGCCGTACCGCCGTGCCGCCGTACCGCCGTCCCCGCCTACCGCCGATCCCCTCGCGATCGACCCCGAGCTCACCCGCCGCTGGCTGGTCGAGTTCCTCCGCGACGAAATCCAGCGCCGGCGCGGGTTCGAGAAGGTGGTCGTCGGTCTCTCCGGCGGGGTGGACAGCTCGCTGGTCGCCTTCCTGGCGGCCGAGGCGCTCGGGCCGGCGAACGTGCTCGGCGTGCGGATGCCGTACCGCACTTCCAGCATGGACAGCCTGGCCCACGCGCAGCTGGTG
>DASSML010000067.1:0-3110 GCA_035688895.1 Gemmatimonadales bacterium | reverse complement strand
TGTGCTCGAAGGCGCCGTGGTCGGCGCCGGCGGCGGGCTCGCCTGGGGCCTCCTGACCGACAACCACGATCGGAAGATCGACGACGGGACCGACGTCCGCTTCGAGCTGGAGCGCCAGCTGAACGTGGAGTGAGCGTCTCGCAGGACGTGAAAAAAGGGCCGGCCCGATCGGACCGGCCCTTTTCTCGTGCAGCCTCCGCCGAGGTTACTCGGCCTTGGTCTCCTGGAACTCCACTTTGACCGGGGGAATGATCGGCTCGTCGGGGTAGCCCACGACGGCGAGCACGATCCGGTGATGGATGGGATCGACCTCGAGCACCTTGAGGTCCACCACCTGGCCTTCCTTCACCGCGTCACCCGGATTCTCGATGTTGGCCACCCCCAGCTGCGACATGGGGACGAACCCCTCGATGTCGTTGCCCAGGTCGACCACCACGCCCTTGTCCATCAGGCGCACGGCGCGGCCGCGGAGCTCCATCCCGATGGGATAGGTCTCGCCGATGCGGAGCCAGGGATCCTCCTCCGCCTGCTTGAGGCCGAGAGAGATCCGCTTGTTCTCCGCGTCGATGTTGAGGATGACGACGTCCACCGTGTCGCCCTTCTTCACCACCTCGGACGGGTGCTGGACCCGCTTGGTCCAGGACATGTCGGAGATGTGGATCAGCCCGTCGATGCCGGGCTCGATCTCGACGAAGGCGCCGAAGCTGGTCAGGTTCCGCACCTTGCCGGTGATCCGGGTGCCCACCGGGTACTTGAGCGGGAGCACCATCCAGGGATCCTGCTCGGTCTGCTTCATGCCGAGCGAGATCTTCTCCTCCGCCTCGTCCACCTTGAGCACCACGGCTTCGATCGTCTCGCCGATGCTCACGATCTTGGAGGGGTGGCGCACGTTGCGGGTCCAGCTCATCTCGGAGATGTGGACCAGGCCCTCAATGCCGGGCTCGATCTCGACGAAGGCGCCGTAGTTGGTGATCGAGACCACCTTGCCCTGCACCCGGGTGCCCACCGGGTAGCGCGCGGCGACGTTCTGCCAGGGATAGCTCTGCAGCTGCTTCATGCCCAGGCTGATCCGCTCGCGCTGCCAGTCGATGTCGAGGATCTTGACCTCGACTTCCTTCCCGATGGCGACCATCTCGGTCGGGTGGGACACCCGGCCGTAGGACATGTCGGTGATGTGCAGCAGGCCGTCCACGCCGCCCAGGTCGATGAAGGCGCCGAAGTCGGTGATGTTCTTGACCACGCCCTTCCGCACCTGGCCGACCGCGAGCTCCTTCATCAGGTGCTCGCGCTTGTGCGCCCGTTCGTTCTCCAGGATGACCCGGCGGCTCACCACGATGTTCCGGCGGCGCTTGTTGAGCTTGATGATCTTGAACTCGTAGGTCTGGCCCAGCAGCTCGTCGATGTTGGGCACCCGCCGGAGCGCGATCTGGCTCCCCGGCAGGAACGCATCCACGCCCATCAGATTCACCACGACGCCGCCCTTGATCTTCTTGACCAGGGTACCCTCGACCGGCTGGTCGCTCTCGTGGGCCACGCGGATCTTTTCCCAGACCCGCATGAAGTCGGCCTTCTTCTTGGAGAGGACGACCGCGCCCTCCTGGTCCTCCAGGTGCTCCAGGAAGACCTCGACCTCGTCGCCCTCCTTGAGCGACTGGGGATCCTTGAACTCGTCGAGCGGGACCGAGCCCTCGGACTTGAAGCCGACGTCGAGAATGACCGCGTTATCGGTGACCCGGAGGACCTTGGACTTGACGATCTCACCCTCGACGATCTGCGCCATGGTGCCCTCGTACATCGAGAGCATGCGCTCGTAATCTTCGTCGGAGTAATCCTCGTCGTAGAGATCCTGCCGGACGCGGAGACCAGTGGGGGAGGTGAACTGTTCGGTGGTGGGTTGAAGTTGATCGAGCATGCGCTGCCGAGCCGTCCTTGAGTTGTCCGCCGCGCCGGCGAAGCCGCGGGTGGATTGTGAGCTGCCGGCTGGGCCGAAGTGCCCGGACAGCAAGCCTTCAATGTTAACCAGTCGTTGGGGGCAACGCAAGGTAGGACAAGCTTTTGGCACATGCTGATCGTGTCCGGCGGGGGTAACCGACGGTCAGCGTGGAATCAGACCCCGCACCGTTTGGAGTAACTCCGCAATCTGAAAGGTGTCGGGCAGGTTCTCGACGTCGGCGGGCATACCGGGGATGGGTTGTTCACCGATATGGAGCACCGGGAGTCCCGGATGGATCCGCCGGATGTCCTCGACGAGGCGGGGGGTATCGAGCCCAGACCCTTCGGTGTTCAGCACGAGGAGCGCGATATCGGGCATGTACCGACACAACTGGCCCGCGGCCTCACCATCATAGGCTTGGAATACAGCGTAGCCGCTCCTGCGCAGAACACTGGTCACGTCCTGGAGCAGGGCATTGTAGTCGCAAATGACGACGTACGGCGCCCCGGCGGGGGTGCGCGGCGGCGCAGACATTGTAGATCGCTTAATCCGGCGAAGACGGCCGGCCTTGGCAGGATGAGGAGCAGACCTCTGACTCTGAATCTAACCCCTTTCCCCTATCGGGCTACCGATCCCCGAGTGGACTCGTCACGCTCCCGCTCCCCTTTCCCGCTCCCACCGCTTCATCGCGCCTCCCGGGCGATCTGCGCCCGACGCTTGGCCGAGAGCTTCGCCGCCCGCGCCTTACCGCCCTTGCTGGTCCCGAGACCGCCCAACGCGACGGCGGCGGGGTTCTTCCGCTGGCCCTCGGTATCGTGCTTCTCCCTGGGATTCATCCACGAAATCCGGGAGCCCTCTGTGGCGCCGGGCGCTCCATTCCTCCAATTGGCTCCGCAGCGACCAGGGAAATGATTTTGGGGCACGCTCGGCGCTATCGGGCCCCGAAGATCGGCCGGGCCAGCTCCACGATGATCCGGACCTGGTCGGCGAAGCCCATACTGGTGGTATCGAGTTGGATGGCGTCGTCCGCCGCGCGGAGCGGGGCCACCGCCCGGGTCGAGTCGGCCCGGTCCCGAGCCTCCAGGGCGGCCGCTTCGGCGGCGAGGGCCTCGGCCGCGGCCTCGCCGCCCCGCTGGTTCACCCGCCGGCCTGCCCGGGCCTCCGGGGACGCGGTCAG
>DASSML010000066.1:0-16491 GCA_035688895.1 Gemmatimonadales bacterium | reverse complement strand
GACACCGAGACCGACCGGCGCATCGTCAGCGAGTACCTCCTGACGCTGGACGCTCCGTCGTGAGACCGGTCACCATCGCCCGCAATTACGCCGAGGCGCTGTTCGACCTCGGCGAGCAGACCGGGCAGACCGACCAGTACGGCCGCCTGCTCGACGCCGTGGCCGCGACGGTCCTGGCCAGCCCCGAGGTGCAGACCATTCTCACCTCTCCCCGGGTGCCCAAGGCGGAGAAGGCACGGATTCTGGGTGCGGCGCTGCGCGACACGCCGCGGCCCTTCGTGCTCTTTCTGCAGGCGGTGGTGAAGCGGGGACGGCAGGCGCTGCTGGACGAGATCGCGCGGGAGTACGAGGCCCTGATCGACATCAAGCACAACCGGATTCGAGCGGGCGTGACGCTGGCCCGAACCATCGACGAGAAGCTCCGGGAGCAGGTCCGCGCGGGGCTCAGCCGCCATTTCGGCAAGGAGGTGGTGGCGGAGTTCTCGGTGGATCCGGAGATTCTGGGCGGGGCCGTCGTGCGGATCGGCACCCGACACTACGACGGCTCGCTCCGGCGCAAGCTCACGATGCTGCGGCGGCAGCTCCTCGCACCGTCGTCGTGATGGTGCGGCCGCTCAGTCGAGCGGCCGCAGGTCGGGATCGATCCATCGGGCCCGGGCTTCCTGCGAGAAGAGCCGGGCCTGGCTGTAGTAGCGCCGGGGCAGGTTTCGGTCTCCGTATCGCTGATAGAGCCGGTTGGCCCGCTCGGCCAGGGTGCCCTCCTCCTGATCCTCCTCGATGAAGCGCCGCACTACGTAGACGTAGAACCGGGTGATGGTCTCGTGGTAGCCGGCGGTGCTCGTGTTCTCCCCCCCGCTCGCCACGTTGTACCGTCGGATCCGCTCGCGCAGGAGCGCCAGCGCCACCGGTGCCGGCATCCGATCGCAGTACACCAGGCCGACCGCCAGGTGGGCCCGGTGGGTCCAGCGCGGCTTGGGCAGGGTGAGGTCCTCGAACCCCGATACCAGCTCCTCCAGCTCCTCGTCGCTGGCGAACGGCCGATCCAGGACCGGCGCCGTCGCGGTCACGCGGCCCTCCGCACCGGCTGCGGAGCGCTGACCACCGGGGACGGCCCCCGCTTGGGAGCCAGCTGGATCATGAGCACCGCGCCCAGAATCAGGACCATCGCCGCGATGGTGCGGCCGGTAACGGCCTCGCCCAGCACCAGCCAGCCGAGCAGGACTGCCACCACCGGGTTCACGTACGCGTAGGTCCCCACGACCGTGGCGGAGGCATGGCGCAGCGCGTAGGCGTAGGCGGTGAAGCCCACGATCGAGCCGAACACCACCAGGTACGCCAGGGCGCCCAGGCCACGACTGGTGGTGTGCCAGTCGGCGGCCTCGCCCCCGAGCAGGCCCAGCAGCGTGATGGCGGCGCCGCCGGCCAGCATCTGCACCGCCGAAGCGGCGTAGGGCGAGCTCTCGGTGGGGCGGCGCTTGCTGTAGACCGAGCCCAGCGCCCAGCTCGCGCTGGCGAGCGTGAGGGCGATCGGCCCCTTGAGGTCGGCGCCCAGCAGGTCGGTCGGCGTCACGCCGGCGAGGAGCGCGCTGCCGAAGAAGCCGAGCGCCAGCCCCAGGGCGACCCGCCAGGTGAACACGGTCGTGCCGCCCGGGACCATCGCGTCGAAGAACGCGGCCCAGAGCGGCACCGCGGCCACGAACACGCTCGCCGGACCCGACTCGACGAACTGCTCGGCCCACACCACCACCGCGTTGCCGCCGAGGAGGAGAAAGAGCCCGACCACGGCGAGCACGCCCAAATCGCGTGGACGAGTCGGGAGCTTGCCGCCGGTGAGCAGCACCAGCCCCGCGAGCAGCGCGCCGGCGATGAGGAAGCGCACCCCCGCGAAGAGCAGCGGCGGCAGCTCCTGCACCCCGATCCGGATGGCGAGGTAGGTACTGCCCCAGACGATGCAGACCAGGAGATAGGCGACCAGCGCCCGGCCACGGAGTCCTGCCATGTCAGTCATCCTCCACCGGGGCGATCCCGGCCTTCTCGAAGACGGAGGAAAGCACGATCGTCGTCTTGGTGCTGACCGGCGTGCCGGGCTCCTTGATCCGCCGGAGCACGCCCTCGAGGCTCTCGATGCTGGTGGCGGCGACTTTGAGGATGTAGCAGTCCTCGCCGGCCACGTGATGGCACTCCAGCACCTGCGGGTCGTGCACCAGCGCCGCGATAGCGGGCTCCTCGCCGAACCGGCTGGTGACCGGGTAGCGGATCGAGACGAACGCGGTGATGGGGAAGCCCGCTTTGCTCCGGTCGAGCCTGGCGTGATAACCCTGGATGACCCCCGCCTCTTCCAAGCGCTTGACCCGCTCCATCACGGCCGGCCGGGAAAGCCCTACGGCATCGGCGATGGCCTGGTAGCTGGCCCGGCCGTCCTCGGCGAGCAGCCGCAGGATGTGGCGGGAGGTGGGGTCGATGGTGGCGGCGTTCATGAGGCCTCGCGTTGACGGGACGTCAGCCCAATGTACGAGCTACCTACGATACGTCAACATCATCGGTTTCATCCAGACTAATAGTGCGATAAGTGACCTAGCCTTCAACGGATCGTAGACAATGCGCGAAACCATGCTTCCGCCGGACAACGGGGCTGGCTGCCTGACCAAACTGCGTCGACGCCTACTCATAGTTGCGGGATTGCGGCCGACCACCGGGCACACAGCTGGCGTTTGAACACTACGGGCCAGGCCGACGACGGGAGTCTGGTCAATCGCTCGTTGTCCAGCCTGGTAGCGGGCTCCCCAAGTCCCCCGGACCGGGCGCCGCCGGTGTGCCGTTTTCCGCCACTGGGCTCCTACGCTAGCCCCTTGTCTCCATTATATTTCCGCGTCGCAAATTCCCCATCGGTGTCCGGAGGTTGCGTGCCAGAGGTGCCGTACCGTGTCGACAAGCCCTGGGGCTACGAGCTGGTCTGGGCCCGTACCGACCGATACGTCGGCAAGCTGCTCCACGTCCGGGCCGGTCACGTGCTGAGCCTCCAGTACCACAATCGCAAGGACGAGACGATGCACGTGCTCCGGGGCGAGCTGATGCTCCGGACCCAGCCGGGCGACCGGCTGGAAGAGCGCGCGTTCCGCGCCGGGGACACCGTACACATCCCTCCCAAGCTCATTCACCAGATCGAGGCGGTGGTGGACAGTGACGTCCTCGAGGCGTCCACCCCGGAGCTGGACGATCTCGTGCGACTCCAGGACCGCTACGGCCGAGGCTGAGGCATGCAAGTCATCATTCCGCTCGCGGGGAAGGGGACCCGGTTGCGCCCCCATACCCATCTGGTGCCCAAGCCGATGCTCAAGGTGGCGGGCCGGCCGGTCATGGACTGGGTGATGGACCGGCTCGACGGGCTCGGCGTCACCGAGCTCATCTTCATCACCGGTCACCTCAAGGAGCAGGTCGAGGCCTACGCCCGGAGCCGCTATGCCATCCCGCAGCGGTTCATCGAGCAGAAGGTCCAGGACGGCACCGCCGGCGCGGTGAACCTGGCGCGCCCCCACATTCACGAGCCGGTGCTCATCATCTTCGTGGACACGGTCTTCGAGGCCGACCTCACGCTGATCAACCGCACCGATGCGGACGGGATCATCTGGGCCAAGGAAGTGGAGGACTACCAGCGCTTCGGTGTGGTGGTGACCGACGCCAAGGGATACATGACCCGCATCGTGGAGAAGCCGAGCGAGCCGATCAGCCGGCTGGCCAACATCGGGCTCTACTACGTGCGAGCGGTGGACAGCTTGTGGCAGGGAATCGACCAGGTGCTCGCGCGGCCCAAGAACAAGGGCGAATATTTCCTCACCGACGCCTTCCAGTGGATGATCGAGCACGGAAAACGGATCCTGACCGCGGAAGTCGGTGGCTGGTATGATTGCGGCGCCCTCGGCACATTATTGGAGACCAACGCCACGCTGCTGAGTCAGGGCGCGGCGCGGCGGGTGGCGTATCCCGGCGTCACCCTGCACGATCCGGTGTACATCGAGGACGGTGTCACCATCGAGCGGAGCGAGATCGGGCCCAACGTGTCCATCGAGCGCGGCACCCGGATCAGCGACAGCCGGATCAGGAATACCATCGTGGGCCGAGACGCCGTGCTCACCGACGCGGTGCTCGACGGCGCGCTCCTGGGCAATGCGGTCGTGGTGAACGGCTTCCAGGGCAGTGCCACGCTGGGCGACCATTCCGAGCTTGCGGGGAAGGAGCGCTCCTGAGCGTCGACGCACTCTGCCGGTCCTATCTGGACCTCAAGTACCACTTCGATCCGGCGGCGGGCAGCTCGGCCGGGCTGGTGTCCTACGACGCCCGGCTCGGCCGTTTCGATGCGGAGACGGTGCGGGAGCATCTGGCGGGGCTGCGGGCCATCGCGGCGGCGGTGGAGGAGCTGGAGACCGAAGGCCTGCAGACCGAGATCGACCGCACCGCGCTCCTGGGCGAGATCCGCAACAGCGCCTTCCGCCTGGAGCACGAGCAGCCCCATGTCCGGAATCCCGGCTACTGGCTGAGCCATGCGCTCCTGGGCCTCTATGCCATCCTCGCGCGGCACGACGAGGCGGCCGGCGGCCGCGCGCCGGCGGCGCTGGAGCGGCTCAAGAGTCTCCCCCGTTTCCTCGACGAGGGACGTGCCACCCTGCGGGAGCCGCCGGCGGTGTTCGTGGACAGCGCGCTGGGCATGCTGGGCGGTGGCGGCGAGCTGGTGGTCCAGCTTTCAAGCACGCTCGGGGCCGAGGCGCCGGGGCTCCAGGGCGAGCTGCAGGCGGCGGCCGTGCAGGCGCTGGAGGCCCTCAAGCGGTTCGGCACCGCGCTGCGCGACGAGATCGAGCCGGCCGAAGATCCCCAGGCCTTCGCCATCGGCGAGGAGCAGTTCAGCCGCCGTCTGCACCACGAGCACGCCCTGGTGGCCGGCGCGCCGGAGCTCTGGCGCTACGGCCTGCACCTGCAGCAGGAGACCGAGGCCAAGCTCGCGGCCGCGGCCGGCCGGCTCAACGGGCGCCCCTGGCGCCAGTTGGTGGACGATCTCCAGAACGACGCTCCGTCTCCCGACGCCATCCTGGGCGCGTATCGGGCGGAGCTGGAGCGGGCCCACGCCTTCGTCAGCGAGCACGACCTGGTCTCCATGCCACGCGATCGGATCGAGGTGGTGGCCACGCCGGCCTTCCTCGCGTCCCTGGTGCCGTTCGCGGCCTACGAACCGCCGCCGATCTTCCTCGGCGCGCAGACCGGCCGGTTCTACGTCACTCCGCCCGACGCCGCCGCGACGGGCGAAGCGCTGAGGCGGCAGCTTCGGGGACACTGCCTCCACGCCATTCCAGCCATGGTGGCGCACGAGGCGTATCCCGGGCACCACCTGCAGCTCACCACGGCGCAGGGGCTGACCTCGGAGGTACGCCGGCATCTCTGGACGCCGGTCATGGTCGAGGGATGGGCGCTCTACTGTGAGCAGCTCATGGAAGAGGCGGGGTTCTACCCTGATGCCGAGTCGCGCATCTTTCTGCTGGTGAACCTGCTCTGGCGCGCGGTGCGCATCGTCCTCGACGTGGGCCTGCACACCCGGGGCATGACACCGGCCGAGGCGGTGGATTACATGGTGGACCACCTGCCGATCGAGCGGGCGAACGCGGAGGCGGAGGTGCGCCGCTACTGCGCGTGGCCCACCTATCAGCTCTGCTACGCCGTGGGTCGGCGCGAGCTGCTCGGCCTGCGCGATGCCTACCGCCGCCGGGCGGGCGCGGGGTTCCAGCCCAAGCGGTTCCACGACGAGCTCCTGGCCTACGGCGGACTGCCGGTCGCCCTGGCGAGATGGGGGATGGATCTGGGAGAGTGAGCATCCGAGCGCCGTTACCCGCCCCAGGGGTCCGATGAACATCACGGTCCTGACCTACCTCGACAGCGAAGACGAGAACTCCAAGGAGTACGACCCGGTCGTTCCCCAGGTCGCGCGCACGCTGCGCAAGCTGGGACACCGGGTCTCCGTGCTCGGCGTCCACGGCGACCTCAAGCGACTCGTCGGCCGCCTGACCCGCCGGAAGCCGGAGCTGGTCTTCAACCTGATGGAGATGTTCGGCGACAACGTCTTCGGCGACATCCCGGTGGCGGGGCTGCTCACGCTCATGGGGCTCAAGTACACCGGCAGCGGGCCCGGCGAGCTCTACCTGAGCCAGGACAAGGGGCTCACCAAAAAGTTGCTCGCCTTCGAGGATATCCTCTATCCCCGCTTCGCAGTGTTCTCCCGCGAGAGCGCCTTCGAGACCGGCGGCAACCTGCGGATGCCGCTCTTCGTCAAGCCGCTCCGCTCCGACGCGTCCCTCGGCATCGGCGGCAAATCGCTGGTGCACGACCCGGTCGCGCTGATGGAGCGGGTCAACGCCATCGCCAAGGAGCTGGACGACGCCGCGCTGGCCGAGGAGTACATCGAAGGGCGCGAGTTCTACGTGGGCGTCCTGGGGAACGGACCGACGGCCAAGGCCCTCCCCCCGGTCGAGATCGACTTCACCGGGTTCCCCGAAGGGGTGCCCAAGGTGATGGACAGCAAGGCCAAGTGGGACGAGCGGAGCAAGGAGTACAAGGGGACGCGCTCGGTGCTGGCCACGATCCCCGACGAGCTCCGGGCCCGGCTGCAGAAGGTCGCGGTGGACGCCTACCGGGCCCTCCGGGTCCGGGACTACGGCCGGGTGGACATTCGGCTCACCGAGACCGGTGAGATCTACGTGCTGGAGGTCAACGCCAGCTGTTACCTCGAGCGGACCGGCGAGTTCGCCATGGCAGCCGCGGCGGCCGGCCTGGATTACCCCCGGCTCGTCGAGCAGATCCTCAACCTGGCCCTCGAGCGCTACCGCCGCCGCCGCTGACCCGGTCTTGCTCCCAGGCCCCGCCACCCCCATTCTTGGGGCCATGAGACCGGCTCTCATCCGTCCGCTTCTAGCCCTGCTCCTGGTCGCCACCTTCGGGGTGCGCACCGTGGCGCCGGAGCTGATGCGCGGGTGCGGGCCGGGCACCGGCGTCGCCCATCACGACATGGACGGCGGGGGGCACGACCACCACGCCACGCACCAGCTCGATCGCTGCGAGTGCGTGGGCCACTCGTACAAGGTCGCCTTCAGCGCGCCGCCGGCCGGGATTCTCCTGGACGTGGCCGTCGCCTCGTTCGATCCGGTCCAGCCGTCCGCGTCTGCCCTGGTGCGCCGTGCCGCACCGGCCCACGTCCTTCCCTTCGCCCAAGCCCCGCCCGCCACTCGCCTCGCCTGACCCTCCGGGTCTGGCCACCACGCATTTCGGACTGATCGTCTCACACCGCGCGGGATTCCCGTGCCGGTGAACCACGGCCAGTGAGGCACGAGTGAGGGAACACGCATTTGACCTGCCGTTTGCAGCGGCGGTGCTGGCACTGCTGGCGCCGGCGGCGCTGCATGGGCAGGGCACACCAGCCAGCAACGACAGCAGCAAGGTCACCGAGCTGGCGCCGATCGAGGTGACCGCCGCCAGGGCGGCGCAGTCTCCCCCGCCGCCGGTGGAGACCGTCCAGGTCAGCGCCGAGCAGATCCAGCGCACGCCCGCCACGGATGCATACGATCTGGTACGCCGGGCCTCAGGGATTGAGGTCCACCAGCAGGGGCAGGGTCCGGGGTTCGCCTCGGACGCGGTGATCCGGGGCTTCACCTCCGACCACTCGTCAGACGTGCTGCTGGTCCTGGACGGGGTGCCGATCAACCTGCCGATCCATGGGCACGTCGAGGGCTACGCCGACTGGAGCGTGCTCTCCCCGGCGGCGGTCACCGGGATCCGGGTGATCCACGGGCCGGCCAGCCCCTTCTACGGGGACTTCGCCTTCGGCGGCGTGGTCGAGGCGACCACCGGCATGGACGCCGAGGGCACCATCGGGGCGGTGGAAGGCTCCAGCTTCGGTGACGCGGGCGGCTGGGTCCGCACCGGCCGGCGCCGGGTCGACGCCGGCTACGCTGTCGCGCTGGACGGCACCAGGCAGGAGGGCTGGCGGGACAACTCGAGCTACCTCCTGGGCAACGGCAGCCTGGCCGGATGGCGCCAGCTCGGTAAGGGCCGGCTGGACGGTGGGGTCCTGCTCTACGGCTCCAACTGGAACTCGCCCGGCTTCGTCTCGGTGGAGCGCTACAACGACGGTGACCTCGAGGCCGCCACCGATCCGACCGACGGTGGCGACGCCGGGCGGCTGGTGGCCCATGGGCACTACACCCAGCCGATGGGCGCCAACACGACGCTCGACGCCAACCTGTGGGGCCAGGGGGTCCGCTCCAAGGTCTACCTCAACATCCCCGAGGACGATCAGGTCGCCCAGACCGAGGAGGAGGACCGCCGGGTCGCCTTCGGCGGTCAGGCCATGCTGGCGCACCAAGTGGGCGGCGGCGAGCTCGACGTCGGCGTGAGCGGCCGGGCCGACTGGACCGAATACGACCTCTACAACACCATCGCCCGTCAGCGCGCCGGCCAGGAGCAGGGCGACGACGGCGACTACCAGAACGGCGCCCTCTTCGCCCGCTGGCGCGGGCTGATCGGCACCCGGATCGTGTACGACGTGGGTGGCCGGCTGGACCTGGTGCGCTATTCCTCGCTGGATCTCCTGGATCCGACGGCCGTGCGGCAGAGCGAGACGCGGACCATGGCCAGCCCCAAGCTCGGCGCCCGCTACCTGCTGAGCAGCCGGGTGGCGCTGCTGGGCAACCTGAGCCGGGGGTTTCGCGGCGCGATCGGGGTGATCGGCGATCCCACCCGTCCGCCCGTCACCGCGTGGTCCAAGGAGCTGGGCACCAGCTACGACGACAGCCGCCTGCACGCCCAGGTCGCGCTGTTCCGGATCGACGTCGCGGACGAGCGGATTCTCGATCCGGTCACCCGGGAGGTGTCGGACGCCGGCCAAAGCGTGCGGCAGGGCGTGTCGCTCGACCTCACCTGGACCGCCGTGCCCCGGCTCCGGCTCCTGTTCGAAGGCACTTACAACGACGCCAAGATCACCGGCATCGAGCAGAGCGGCGCGGTGACCGTCTCCGACGAGCTGGCCGCGGCCGTCGCTCCCGTCCCCATAGTCCCCAACCTCCACGACGTGCCGCTCACGCCGGGGTCGAAGGTACCCGGGGTGGCCAGCTGGCTCGGCCGCACCGGCGTTGAGGCCGATCTCCTCGCGTCCGTCACCAGTCGCGCGCTGGTGCGGTTCTCGGGCCCGTATACCCCGATCGGCGAGCCCGGCGTCCGCACCCAGGAGTACGCGGTTCTCGACCTCGGCGCGTCGATCCGGCTGGGCCAGTCCGGAACCACGTTGGATCTCGATCTGCTCAACGCGTTCGATACCCGCTACCCGGAGCTCAGGGCGTCGGGCTATCTCAATCCCGGCGCCCCCCGAAGCCTCCGCGCGGCGATGCGCTTCGGCGGCGTCTGATGCCGTCCCCGACCTCCAACGGAGAACCCGACATGCGATCCAGCCTTCTGGCCCGAACCCTTCCCGTCCTCCTGCTGACCGGCGCGCTTGCGGCCTGCAGCGACAACGAGAGTCCGTCCGGGACGGAGGATCACACGCCCGCGACCTACACCGTCCTGGTGAACGGGAGCGAGATGCAGCCCCCCATCGTGCTGGTCGAGGGCCAGGCGGTCTCGGTGCAGCTCAAGTTCTTCAACGCGGTAGAGGAGGATCTCGACATCATCGAGGACACCCACTTCGGCGGGCTGACGTTCTCGCCCGAGGACCTGGCGACGGTCACCCGGGATCCCGACCACAACTACCGCTTCACCGTCACCGGTGAGACCGTCGGCATCGGCACGGTACAGGTGAGCCACGGGCACGACGAGGCGGCGGACGAGACCACGTTCTCGGCTGTGCCCGTCACGGTGGAGGCGTCCGACTAAGGGAGGTAGCTCCCCCGCTGGACGTGGTTCATCGCGAGGCCGGTCACGAAGGTGGTCAGGGCGACGATGGCCGCGCTCTCCCGGGTGACCACGTAGCCCTGGCGAAGCTGCTCGGCCCGGTCGGCCAGGTAGCGGACCAGGACCCGGGTGCGCTCGGGGAAATGGCCGGTCCAGCGGAACACGTTGGCGAGGAGTTCGGGCTCGAGCCGGCGGATCAGGAGCGCCGCCGGCGCGAGCGGCTCGTCCAGCGACATCCCCTCGGCGCCGCCCAGGTCCTCGAAGATCGCCCGCAGGGCGCCGTCGAGGCCGGGCGGCACCTCGCCCAGCACGCCGGCGCTGTCCCGGTAATAGTGCCCCAGCGAGTATTCGATCTCGGCCACGTCCTCGTCCAGCTCGGCGCTGGTCACGACGGGGTCGCGCTCCCTGAGTCCCTGCATGACACGGTCGCAATACTGCAGCTTGGCCCCAGCCACCGGCCAGCCGCCGTACTCCGCCCGCCAATCGAGCCCCGGCGTCATCCAGACGGCATAGGTCTCCGACCAGTCCTCATCCGGGTGCTTCTGCGCGTACCACCCCGGGAGATGCCGCACGTAGCGGCGGCTGAACGGTTCGGGGCGGTACTCCTCGCCGTAGGGCTGCGTGATGGAGCCGAACTGCTTGACCCATTCCTCCTCGTCGTACAGCCGGTAGGCATAGTTGACGACGTGGCCCATCTCGTGGCGGAGGTAGCGCAGGATGTCGGCCCGGTCGAAGCCCTCGACCAGACCGACCCGCTCGGCGTGCAGCGCCGTGAGATCGGGCCGGGCCAGGTAGAAGGGGATGGCGATGGCGATGGTCTCGAACGGCACCCCCCATTCGGTCGAGAGGTAGAAGCGGGGGCGCACCCGGGTGATGCCGGCCAGGCGGAGTTCGTCCCGGAACTCCTCGATGATCGGCTGCAGGGGGGTCCCCGCGATGGTGAGGCCGAGGTCCCGGATCGGCGTGGCCCAGAGGTTGGACTCGTGAAACCGGGAGGGCGGTGGTGCGGGGACGGGTTCGGCGCCAGACATGGCGACAAACATATATGCTAGCTTCCAGCCCCGTGAGCGCTGCCGAAACGCCGACCCCGACCGTCCCCTCGACGGTCAAAGGCCTGTCGCTGGTGTCGTTGTTCAACGACTTCGCCAGCGAGATGGTCTACCCCCTCCTGCCCGCCTTCGTCGTCGGGTCCCTCGGCGGCGGGGCGATGATCCTGGGCCTGCTGGACGGGGCGGCCGACCTGACGTCCGCGGCCCTCAAGTTCTGGAGCGGACGGCTGGCGGACCGCGCCGGCTGGCGGAAGCCCATCATCCTCCTGGGCTATGCCACCGCGATCCTGGTCCGGCCGCTGATCGCGGTCGCCGGGGCCGCCTGGCAGGTGGTCGGCTTCCGGGTGGTGGATCGGGTGGGGAAGGGGCTCCGCACGCCGCCCCGCGATGCGCTGATCGCGGCGGTCTCGCCGCCCGAGGCGCGGGGCCGCGCGTTCGGCTTCCACCGGGCCGCCGACCACTTCGGGGCGGTGGTCGGCTCCCTGGCCGCCTGGTACCTGCTCACCCGGGGCGCGGAGGTGCGGAGCGTCATCGGGTGGAGCGTAGTGCCGGGGCTGCTGGCCTTCGTGCTCCTGGCGGCCGTGCTGCGGGGCACGCCGCCGGCCGTGGCGCCGGAGCCGCGCGGCGGCGTTCCCCCGGCCGATGCCAGCGGCCGGGTATTCTGGGCACCGGTCTTGGCGCTCACCGCGCTCACCTTTTTCCGGCTGCCGGAGGCGCTGCTTCTGCTCCGGTTGCAGCAGCAGGGCGTGGCCGTGGCGGCCGTTCCCCTGGTCTGGGCCGGGCTCCACGTGGTCCGGAGCGCCAGCTCGTACCCCGGCGGCTGGCTCTCCGACCGGCTCGGCCCCAGGCTCGCGGTGGCGGCGGGTGGCGTGGTCTTTGCCATGGTCGTCGCCGCGCTGGCGGGAGAGCTCGGAGTCGCCGGCGCGATCGCGGTCTTTCTCACCCTGGGGCTGGTGGCGGGACTGACCGAGGGGGCGGAGCGGGCCCTGGTGGCGCGTCTCGCGCCGGTGCGGACGGGGCGCGGCTTCGGCGTCTATCACGCGCTCACCGGCGCGGCCGCGCTGCCGGCCGGCCTCGCGTTCGGCGCGGCGTATCAGGCTCTGGGACCGCGACCGGCGCTGCTGGCGAGTGCGGCCGGCGTCGCCACGGCGGTGGTGGCCTGGCTCGCGATCACGGCGAATCCTACGGACGGAGCGACTCGATGAGGGCGTGGTGGCTGGCACTAGGCCTGGCGGGCACGCTCGCGACGAATGCGTCGGCTCAGGTGCTGGTGCGGGTGGGCGACCCCTCCCGGGCGACCTATTCCGAGCTGCACGAGGCGCTGCGGGACAGCACTCCGGCGGCCGATTCCGTGCTGGCGGTGATGCGGCAGCGCTCGCCCGCCGTGGTCTGGCGGCTGGTGCGCGGGGCCCTCGGCGGAGCCGCCCCCTGGAACGATGCTCCGCTCGCGCTCACCCGCCTGGCCGAGTTGCGCGATCGCGTCTACGCCGACAGCGCGGCCCGACTCGCCCGGGGCATCGAGGCCGGCCAGGTGCACGGGCCGCCGGCCCAGGACCCCTCCGACCTGCTGCCGCCGCTGCACGCCGTCGCGCTCGAGCGCGCGCGCGCGGTGCGCGGCGATGCGGCGGTCCTGAAGGAGCTCCTGGCCAAGGTGCCGACCCGGGAGTACGACGTAGGCGACGCCTGGGTGCTGGGCCGGATTCCCGGGAGCTCCGACTCGATCCAGGCCCGCTTCCTCGCCGCGGACGACACCGAGCTCAAGGTCCGCTGGCTCACCCTGCTCACCTTTTCCACCGACACCGCGGCGATCCCCCTGCTCGCGCGGGTCTACGCCGCGCCCGACAGCTTCGGGGTCCCTGCTCGCTTCGGTGCCCGCGCCTCGGACGCGCTGCTCTGGATCGGGACCCAGCGGAGCCTCGCCTCGCTCCTGGCCGCGCGCGACAGCGCCCGGGCGCACGGGACCTATGCGGACCCCGCGCTCGCCCGAGGCGGCTACGACTTCCTGGCCAACGACAGCTCGGCCGTCATCTCGCGGACCGGCAAGTGGCTCACCGAGTGGATCCGGGAGCTGCCGGCGCGCTAAGGGGGAGTGACACCGCCGGGGCTCGCGCGACCTCGTTCAAGGCAGGATGCTAGCAGCAGCGCGTGGGTCCGTCTCCATACCGACGCTTGACGAATTCGTCATAGAAGAGACGCTCGGTTGGTACGGGGCGCTCGGGGTGGCAGCGCCGGAGATGGGCGACGTACGCCTGGTAGTCCGGCATCCCGGCGACCGCGCGAACCGCGGAGAAGATCCGCTGGAGCATGCCGACCCGATCAGCCCGCATAGGCCGTCTCCACGAATGGCGCTTCCCGCGCAACGGCCGGCTTCCGCCGGGTGAGCACCAGGATCCACTCCCGGGCCGAAGCGGCCACGACCATCACCGTCACCAGCATGAAGACGATCGCCATCGTCGCGTCGAGGCGGTCGTTGAAGATGAGCCGCGCGCCCCGGGCCGGCTCGATCGCGCCGCTCGCGAGCTGCTGGGCCACCTGCCCTGCGTGGGAGAGGAAGCCGAGTCTCGGGTCGTCGGCGAAGACCTTCTGCCACCCCGCGGTGAGCGTCACCAGCAGGACCCAGGCGAGCGGCACCAGGGTGACCCAGGCATAGCGACCCTTCCCGCCTTTGATCAGGATCGTGGTTCCCACGCAGAGCGCCACCGCCGCGAGGAGCTGGTTGGCGATGCCGAACAACGGCCAGAGCGAGTTGATCCCGCCCAGCGGATCGTTGACACCCTGCACCAGGAACCAGCCCCAGCCGGCGACGACCGCGGCGGAGGCGAGGATGGTGCTGGGATACCACGAGGTCCGGCCCAGCGGCTCCCAGACGTGGCCGATCACCTCCTGCAGCATGAAGCGGCCCACCCGGGTGCCGGTGTCCACCGTGGTGAGGATGAACAACGCCTCGAACATGATCGCGAAGTGGTACCAGACCGCCACGAGGCTCGCGCCGAACGCCCCGCTCAGAATGTGCGCCATCCCGACCGCGAGCGACGTCGCGCCGCCGGCGCGGCCCAACAGCGTCTGCTCGCCCATCTCGTGGGCGAGGGCGCCGATCTGGTCGGGTGTCACGGTGAATCCCCAGGTCCGAATGACCTCCGCCGCCGCGTGCGCGTTGCCGCCGAGGCTGGCGAGCGGCGCATTGATGGCGAAGTAGACCCCGGGGTCGAGCAGGGACGCGGCGCACATGGCCATCACCGCGACGAACGACTCCATCAGCATCCCCCCGTAGCCGATGAGCCGGGCGTCGCTCTCCCGCACCAGCATCTTGGGCGTCGTGCCCGAGGCCACCAGGGCGTGGAAGCCGCTGATCGCCCCGCAGGCGATGGTGATGAAGGCGAAGGGGAAGAGCTTGCCCGCGAAGATCGGGCCGGTCCCGTCCACGAAGCGGGTCACGGCGGGCATGCGGAGCGGCGGCAGGACCAGCAGGATGCCGAGCGCGAGCAGCAGGATGGTACCGATCTTCATGAAGGTGGAGAGGTAGTCCCGCGGGCAGAGCAGCATCCACACGGGCAGCACGCTGGCGACGAAGCCGTACCCGATCACCGCGTAGGCGAGCGTCGTCGCGGACCAGGTGAAGAGCGGTGCCAGCGTGGCCGACTCGGCCACGTACCGCCCGCCGACCAGTGCCGCCATCAGCAGCACGACGCCGACGGCCGAGGCCTCGAGCGTGTGTCCCGGCCGCCACGCCTTCATCCAGAAGCCCATCAGCACCGCGATCGGAATGGTGCAGAGGATGGCGAAGACGCCCCAGGGACTGTCCTTGAGCGCGTTCACCACGACCAGGGCGAGCACCGCCAGGAGGATCACCATGATGGCGAGCACGGCCAGCATGGCGAACACGCCGGTGACGTTCCCGGTCTCCTCCTTGGCCATCTGTCCCAGCGACTTCCCGTCCCGCCGCATGGAGCCGAAGAGGATGATGAAATCCTGCACCGCGCCGGCCAGCACCACGCCGAAGACGATCCAGATCGTGCCCGGGAGGTAACCGAACTGCGCGGCGAGCACCGGTCCCACCAGCGGGCCGGCGCCGGCGATCGCGGCGAAGTGGTGCCCGAAGAGCACCCACCGCGTGGTCGGCACGAAGTCCCGGCCGTTGGCCAGGCGCTCCGCCGGCGTGGCCCGGCGGTCGTTGAGTCCGAAGACCCGGTCGGCGAGGAAGCGGCTGTAGAAGCGGAAGGCGACGAGGTAGGTCCCGACGGCGGCGAGCACGAGCCAGGCGGCGCTGATCGTCTCACCGCGGTGCAGGGCCAGGACGCCCCAGGCCGTGGCGCCGGCCAGGGCGAGGAGGGCCCAAGCGAGTTTGGGGAGCATGGAGGAAATAAAGAGATGGGAGGTGAGGTGGCTAGGTGGCGAGGTGGCTCGGTGGCGAGGTGCGAAGTGGCCAAGTGGCTTGGACGCCTGGGCACCGAAGTATGTCCGGGCCATAGGGCCGCCACTGACGCAATGCCACCGACCCACCGACCCACCGACCCACCGAGCTACCGAGCCACCGACCGCCCTCCTTGCCGCTCCCATTGCCGCCCCGTACCTTAGCCAGTCTATGCCCTTGCCATCCTTTGGGTTCGGCCAGCGACCGTCGTGGGAGTTCGAGGCTCCCGATACCAGCGGGACGGTGCTGGAGGAGCCCCGGGCCCAGCCGGTGACGAAGGGATGGCACGGCAAGGTCGTGATCGTGACCGGTGGCGCAACCGGCCTCGGACGGACCATCGCGATGGAGTTCGGCAAGCTCGGCTGCAGCGTCGCGTTCTGTTTCGTCACCATGCCCGGCCGCGACGTGAGCGAGCAGGCGCTGCTCACCGAGACCGCGCTCATGGCGATGGGTGTGGGTGTCCACGCCAGCCTCTGCGACGTACGCGACCGCGATGCGGTCGAGCGCTTCGTCGCCGACACCCGCCAGCGCCTCGGCGGGGTGCATTTCCTGATCAACAACGCGGGCATCGCGAGCGACGGCGCGCTCTGGCGGCTGAGCGAGGAAGCCTGGCGCGAGGTGCTGGACACCAACGTCACCGGCGCCTTCAACTGCATCCGCGCCGTGGCGCCGATGTTCCGGAGCCAGCACTACGGCAAGATCGTGAGCGTCAGCGCGCACCAGGCCGATCGCCCCGGCTTCGGCGTGGCCAACTACGCCGCGAGCAAGGCCGCCTTGCTGGGGCTGACCCGCGCCGCGGCCATGGAGCTTGGGCCCGCCAACGTGAACGTGAACGCGGTGGCCCCCGGGTTCATCCGCACCGAGCGCATGGCCATGCTGCCTTCGGAGGTGATCGAGCGGGCCCAGAAGAGCTCGGTACTCGGCCGGGTGGCCGATCCGGAGGACGTGGCCCACGTGGTGAGCTTCCTCTGCTCCGAGTCGGCCCGCCACATCACCGGGCAGACCATCGTCGTGGACGGCGGCCTCTCGCTGGAGTAGACGGCCTACACCGGGCCGCGGCACCGGTTTACTTTTTCGCCGTGACCCACACTCGCAGCATCATCCTCATCGTCC
>DASSML010000065.1:0-11446 GCA_035688895.1 Gemmatimonadales bacterium | reverse complement strand
CTGGTAGCGGTTGCCGATCTTCTCCACGATCAGGTCGGGAATGATGTAGCCGTCGTGCTGGTTGGCGTACTTGAGGCCGGGCTTGGGGTCGAGCCGGGCCAGGCCGTCGGCAGCGCCCTGCACCGCCGCGGGCTCCACCCCGAAGCGCTTGGCCAGGTCGTTCCACCGGTGGGCGATGAGATCGGGAAAGGCCTCGTCCACCAGCCGGAAGGTCAGCGACTCGGTGTCCTTCTGCTCCCGGAGCTGGATCAGGAGGCACTCGCGCAGATCGCGGGCGCCCACGCCCGGCGGGTCCAGCTTCTGGATCACCGCGAGCATCTCCTCGACTTCGGCCGTGGTGTACAACGGTGCGTCGGCCGGGAGGGTTGGCGCGGGCGGCTCGTCTTCGCCTTCGGCGCTCGCCTCGGCCTCCGCCGCCACCGCGCCCTCGTCGTCGGCCGAAAAGTGGCCCTCGACCAGCTGGTTGACCGACCCCTGGATCTCCTCCAGCGAGGCCGCCAGGTAGCCCTCTTCGTTGATGTTGCCCAGGAACTCCTCGGCCAGCAGGAGCTGCCGCGGGTTCAGGGTCATCATCTGGAGCTGTTCCCGCAGGTGGTCGATCAAGTCCTTGGTCTCGACCGTGACGGGCTCGGTGTACTCCAGCTGCTCGTACTGCTCCCGGGTACCGCCGACCTCGAAGCCGTTGAGGAGGATCTCCTCCCAGTCCATCTCCTCTTCCTTCTCCTTCTGCTCCTTTTCCTGCTCCGAGTCCTTCTGCTCCGGCGTCTCCTCCTCCGGCTCGAGCAGCTCGAGGAAGGGGTTGGCGAGCAGCTCCTGCTTGAGGTGCTGCTGCAGGTCCATCATGGGCATATACAGCATGTCCATGGCCTGGTAGAGCCGGGGGTTGACCCGGAGCTCCTGCCGCATGCTGGTGTGCTGGGAAAGACCGGTTCTCATGCCACCGCCTCGAGGCGCGCCCGGAGGCGCGCGGTCAGGGTGGGTCCCAGGTAGAGCTGCGCGACGCGGTCGTCGTACACCAGGTCACGCACGCTGCCGCTGGCCTGCACCTTCCCTTCGAACATGATGTAGGCTCGATCGACGATATCCAGGGTCTGCTCCACGTTGTGATCGGTGATCAGGACGCCGATGCCGCGGTGCCGGAGCCCCGCCACGATGGTCTGGATGTCGTGCACCGCGATCGGATCCACCCCGGCGAACGGCTCGTCCAGCAGCATGAACTTGGGCTCGGTGACGAGCGCCCGGGTAATCTCGAGCCGCCGCCGCTCCCCGCCGCTCAAGGCGTAGGCCTTGCTCTTCCGGAGGTGCTTGATCGAGAGCTCGTCCAGCATGTGGTCGAGCTGCCGGTGCCGCTCCTCCCGGCCCAGCCGACGGGTCTCGAGGATAGCCAGAATATTTTCCTCGACCGTCATTTTCCGGAAGATCGACGGCTCCTGGGCCAGGTACCCGATGCCCGACCGCGCGCGCCGGTACATGGGGGCGCGGGTGAGGTCGAGCCCGTCCAGCAGCACCCGCCCCGACTCCGGACGGATCAGTCCCGTAATAAGGTAGAAGGTCGTGGTCTTTCCCGCCCCGTTGGGGCCCAGGAGCCCGACGATCTCGCCCTGCTGCACCCGCACCGATACCCGATCCACCACCCGGCGGCCCTTGAAGCTCTTGCTCAGGTCCACCCCTTCCAGCACGCTGGCGGAGGCCTGGTGGGACGCCAGCGAGTGGGCCCGCTGGACCGCACGCGTGGCCGCGGCGAGGAGCTCCTCGTAGACCTCCTGTCGTGCCTCCACCGTCTGGCCCCACCAGGGGACCCGTGGGCGCACCTGGGTCCACTCGCCGTCGGGAGACTCCAGGATCCAGCCCTCGGTGGCCAGACGGGGGAGGACCGAGGTGGTCAGATGTCCCCGCACCTCGTCGCCGGTGATCTCGGTCTGTCCCGGGCCGGGCAGCGCGCGGTACACCGCGATGTGGGCCTCGCGGTAGGCCATCACCAGATCGCCGAACATCACCAGGTCGGAGGCCTCGGCGGCGCGCGCGATTGCCGCGAGGGCGATGGCGACTGAGGGGTCGCGATCGCCGAGCGCGCGAATCCATTCGGCCGGGCTCATTGGCTCCGTGCCCCGCGGGTGCTGTCGGCAGCAGGCCGGGTGCTGTCGGCCGGCGTGCTGTCGGGGGCGGCCTCCAACTGTACGCCGTCCACCTTGCCGCGGACATCGACCCGGTCGACGCCGGTGCTGTCACCGTTCCGCATGGTGACGGTGATCGCGTCGCCCCGCGCGTAGTTGATGGAGGGCCGGGCGGGCATCTTGGCGTTGGCATCGATGTGATACGATTGCGCCCCGTGCCGCGATTCGATCCGCGCCAGCCGGCTCCGGGTCTTGCCCGCCGAATCCACCGGGGTGAAGCGGGCCACGATGGTGTCGCCCCGCATCCAGTCCCGATCCTTGATGGCCTGGTTGACGGTGCCGCCCAGCCACGCCGTCCCGAATCCGCGGACCTCGGTGAGCCGCTGGGCCGGGGTGTCGAGCGCGAGCGAGTCGGCCCGCATGGCGTACGCCGGCGAGGTGGCGAAGGGGCGGGTCTTCTTTCCCCACGCCAGCGTCTGCTCCAGCTTGCGGTTGTTCACGTCGAGCCCGATCGTGTCGGCCACCAGGTCCCAGTCGCGGCTCACCGCGTGCCCGTTGCCCCGCGCCAGCAGATAGGTCAGCTCCCGGTGCTCGAGCTTGAGGTCGATCCGGGTGCCCGCCACGCTGAAGCTGTCGGGGCCGAGGCCGCGGAGGATCGGGGGCCCGCCGATCAGGGTGCCGTCGCTGCCGGCGCCGGTGTCGAGGCGGAGCGAGTCGCCCCGGGCGGCGAAGTCGCTCCGATCGATGGTGACCTTGCCCCCGGCGTAGATCCGGTCGCTTCCCTTGAAGCGCACCCGATCGCCCACGATGATGTACGGCTCGGCTGCGCGTCCGGCCGAATCCGCGGTGTTGTAGGTGATCTTGGGCCGGCCGGTCGCGTACATCTCGAGAGTGTCGCGGACGCCCTTCACCACCCGATAGTAGTCGAGCGACGGTCCGGTGAGCGACGAGCCGGTGAGCAGGTTCTCGGTGGTGACGTGCCCGCGCGCTTCCCACTTCTCGCCGGCCTTGTAGTAGACCCCGTTGTCCGCGTCCATGGTGAGCGTGGAGTCGCGGTACTTCACGTGCCCGATGAACCGGATGGTGTTGCCGCCGTAGGCCGCCACGCTGTCGCTCTGCATGGTGATCTGGGCCCCCCGGCAGCTCAGCCGGACGTTGCCGCCGGCAAAGTAGTTCGTCCCGCCCGGCGTCTCGACCACGCTTCCCTGGCGATCCACGTTGTCGATCTGGAAGGTGCACCGGCCTCCCTGCGCGGCCAGACTCGGCGCGCAGACGGCGAGCAGGGCGACGAGGCCGACCAGGGCCCGGGTCACTGGCTGTCCTCCCGGGTCTGCCCGGGGAGCAGCATCCCCTTGCCGGCCACGCCGCTGGGCTGGTCGGTCACCACGTTCCGGAAGTCGGGATCGGAGCGGAAGCTGTTGCCCTTCAGGTGCTGGCTCGCGTCGTCGAAGGTGAACGGCTGGTCGGTGCTGATGGTGTTGGTCCCGTTGTCGTAGCGCAGGCGCTGGGTGGCCAGCCGGCGGCCGTCGGGCGAGATCACGACGACGTTGCCGTTGGCTTCCATCGCGCCGTCCTGCCAGCGATAGGTTCCGGTCTTCGACGTCAGCGTCGAGCTCTCGGCGCCCTTGATGTCGTAGAAGGTGACCTTGACCCGGCGCAGCTCGGTGACCTGCGAGCTCTCGTAGAAATATGCCGTATCGGCCTCGACCCGGCTGCGCCGCACCCCCTCGTTGGTGACGTAGTGGGAGAACCCCTCCAGGACCTGGTCCGCGCTGTCCGAGGCGGCCACGGTGGTGGTGGGGCGGGCGCCGGTGTCTTCGCAGCCAGTCGTGACTACGAGAGTGAGCGACGTCATGGCGGCGAGGACGGACAGACGGACGGTCGGACGGTCGGACCGGGATGAATGGAGCCAGGTCCGTGGCCTTCCCACGGGCGCCCGTGCGTCTCTCCGCCTGTCCGTCCGTCCGCCCGTTTTCACACCGCCCCCGCCCGCAGCAGATCGTGCAGGTGCACCACTCCCACCACCCGGCCGCCGTCCTCCACCACCGGCAGCACGATCACGCCGTGGCGCTCCATCGTCGCCACCGCGGCGGCGGCGAGGTCGTCGGGCGCCGCGGTCTTGGGTGTCCGGGTCATGATCTCCACCGCCGAACGGCCGAGGAAGTCGGGATCCCGCTCGGCCAATCGGGTGAGATCGCCGGTCGTGAGCACGCCGGCCAACCGCTCGCCCGTCACCACCATCGCCAGGCCCCGGTCGTGCGCCAGGCTCACGACCGCGTCGCGCATCGTCGCCTCGGGGCCGAGCGGCCGGCCGGGCTGGATCATCACGTCGCCCACCCGGAGGAGCAGCTTCCGGCCCAAGCTCCCGCCCGGGTGCAGCGCCGCGAAGTCTTCCCGCCGGAACCCCTTCACCTCCAGCAGTGCCACCGCGAGCGCGTCGCCCAGGGCGAGGGCCACCGTGGTGCTGGAGGTGGGCGCGAGGTCGTGGGGACACGCCTCCTCCGTCACCGTGCCGTCGAGCACCACCTGGGCCACCCGCGCGAGCGCGGAGTCGGCGCCGCCGGTGATGGCGATGATGGGCACCGCCAGCCGCTGGAGGGAGCCGAGCAGTCCGAAGAGATCGGCCGACTCACCGCTCTTGCTCAGCACGATGGCGACGTCGTCCCGACCCACGATGCCCAGATCGCCGTGCAGCGAGTCGATCGGGTGGAGATAGCTGGCCGCGGTGCCGGTCGAGGTGAACGTGGCCGCCAGCTTTCGGGCGATCAGCCCCGATTTCCCCACGCCGGAGACGATCACCCGCCCACGTGCGCCCGCCAGCAGCTCCACCGCGCGGCCGAACGACGCGTCGAGCCGGTCGGCCGCGTCTCCGATGCTTGTGGCCTCGAGCCGGAGCACCCGGCGGCCCAGCTCGACCAGCGCGCCTGCGTCACGCGCCACGGATCGCCGGCTCGGTGAAGTAGCGCTCCAGCATCTCGGACCAGACTCCTCGGGCCTTGAGCAGCGCCTCGACCACCTCGCGAACCGCGCCGTGGCCGCCGGTCGCGCTGGTGGTCGCGTGGGCGACGGCACGGACCTCGGCGACGGCGTTGGCGACCGCGAGAGGCAGCCCGACCCGGCGGAGCACCTGCAGGTCGGCCAGGTCATCGCCGACGTAGGCCACGTCCTCCCAGCCGAGGCCTCGCCGCTCCAGCACCGGGCCGAGCGACTCCAGCTTGGCCGGGCCGGCGACCTGCAGGACCTCCTCGACCTTGAGCTCGCGAGCCCGGAGCTCGGTGGCCTCGGAGTGCCGCCCGCTGAGCCAGATCACCGGGATCCCCGCCGTCCGGAGCAGCACCAGACCGAGCCCGTCCTGGATATCGAAGCGCTTGAGCTCGACCCGTTCGCCGGCGATCGGCCCGAGCCAGATCCCGTTGTCGGTGAGCACGCCATCGACGTCGAGCGCGAGCAATCGCACCCGGGACGCCTTCGCGGGATCGATCCGCATCTCGGCCGGCATCAGGGCACTCCGGCGCGCTCGCGAGCGCGGGCCCAGAGGTCGAGGGTGCGATCCAGCAGCTCCGCCAACCGATCGAGCGGCCATTGGGTGGCCGCGTCGCTCAGGGCGCGGGCGGGATCGGGGTGGGTCTCGAGAAAGAAGCCATCCGCCCCGGCCACCGCGGCGGCCGCGAGCAGCGCGGGAACGTGGGCCCGGTCGCCCCCGCTCGTGCCTGAGGCTCCCTGGCCCGGCCGCTGCACCGCGTGGGTGGCGTCGAAGATCACCGGGACGCCGGTCGCGGCGCGGAGCCGCTCGAAGTTGCGCATGTCCACCACGAGGTCGCCGTAGCCGAAGAAGGTTCCCCGCTCGGTCACGGCGATCTCTCCGCTGCCCGCCCCGCGCACCTTCTCCACCGCGCCGGCCATCGCCTCGGGCGACATCCACTGCCCCTTCTTCACGTTCACGGGCCGGCCGGTGCGCCCGGCGGCTTCGAGGAGATCGGTCTGACGGCAGAGAAAGGCGGGAATCTGGAGGGCGTCCACCGCCTCGGCGGTGGGGCCGACCTGCTCAGGCAGGTGAACGTCGGTGAGCACCGGGAGGCCGCTGCTCCGGCGGACGCGCTCGAGGGCACGCAGGCCCTCGTCGAGTCCGGGGCCGCGAGCCGATTCTGCTCGAGCTCGGTTCGCCTTGTCGAAGCTGGCCTTGAAGCAGACCGGCACCCCTCGCTCGGCGCCGAAGCGGGCCAGCCGCTCGGCCACACGAGGGAGCACGTCGCCCGGCTCGACCACGCAGGGGCCGGCGATGACGAACGGCGTCTGCGCGAACGACCAGGCCATCAGCGCGCCGCTTCGGCCAGCTCCTGCGGGGCGGCGGTTCCCTTCCCCTGGCGCCGCCGCAGCGCGGCCCCGATGAACCCGGCGAAGAGCGGGTGCGGACGGGTCGGCCGGGACTTGAGCTCCGGGTGGAACTGGCAGCCGATGAACCAGGCGTGGTCGGGCAGCTCGATCACTTCGACCAAACCCCCGTCGGGCGACTGCCCCGAGAGTCGGAGCCCGTACTCGGCCAGCACATCGCGGTAGGCGTTGCTCACCTCCCAGCGGTGGCGGTGGCGCTCGCTGATCTCGGTCACGCCGTATGCCTGCGCCGCCCGCGATCCCGGCCGGAGCCGCGCGGTGTAGGCGCCGAGCCGCATGGTGCCGCCGAGGTCGCTCACGTCCCGCTGCGACTGCATGAGCGCGATGACCGGCGTGGGGCACTCGGGGGCGAACTCGGTGCTGTTGCTCTCCGGCAGGCGGCAGACGTCGCGGGCGAACTCGATGATCGCGACCTGGAGGCCGAGGCAGATGCCGAAGAACGGCAGGTTGTTCTCCCGGGCCCAGCGCACGGCGTTGATCATCCCCTCGACCCCGCGCTCACCGAAGCCGCCAGGAACGAGCAATCCGTCGAAGCCCGCCAGCACCCGGCCGGCGGCCTCCCCGTCGAGGAATCGGTCGCTCGCGATCCACTCGATCTCGACCCGCGCGTCGTTGGCGATGCCGCCATGGACCAGCGCTTCCTGGACCGATTTGTAGGCGTCGTGCAGGGCGGTGTACTTCCCCACCACCGCGATGCGCACCTTGTGGCTGGGCCGGAGCACCCGGGCGACCATGGCCTCCCAGGGGCGCAGGTCGGGCTGCCGGGTCTCCAGCCGGAGCCGCTCGCACACCACCCGGTCGAGTCCCTGGTCCAGGAACCGGAGCGGGATCTCGTAGATCGAGGCCACGTCCGGGCTCTCCACCACGCAGTCGAAGTCCACGTTGCAGAAGAGGGCGATCTTCCGCTTGATGTCGGCGGAGATCGGCTGCTCGCTCCGGCAGATCAGGATGTCGGGCTGGATCCCGATCTGCATCAGCTCGCGGACCGAGTGCTGGGTCGGCTTGGTCTTGAGCTCGCCGGCCGCGGCGATGAAGGGAACCAGGGTGAGGTGGATGAACAGGGCGTTGTCCCGGCCGACCTCCTGGCGAAACTGTCGGATGGCCTCGAGGAACGGCAGCGACTCGATGTCGCCCACGGTGCCGCCGATCTCGGTGATCACCACATCGTGTCCCGGCGCCGTGCGCCGGATCGCGTTCTTGATCTCGTCGGTGATGTGGGGGATGACCTGCACGGTGCTGCCCAGGTACTCGCCGCGGCGCTCCTTGTTGATCACCGACTGGTAGATCCGGCCGGTGGTCACGTTGTTCTGCTGGGAGAGCGACCGGTCGATGTACCGCTCGTAGTGCCCCAGGTCGAGGTCGGTCTCGGCGCCGTCGTCGGTGACGAAGACCTCGCCGTGCTGGAAGGGCGACATCGTGCCGGGGTCGACGTTGATGTAGGGGTCGAACTTCTGCATCGTCACGCTCAGACCGCGCTCGACCAGCAGGCGTCCAAGTGATGCGGCGGCGATGCCTTTCCCGAGGGAAGAGACGACGCCGCCGGTGACGAAGATGTACTTGGTCGCGTTCGGACCCGAAGTCATAGGCTTACCCCTGAAATGCGTGCCAATGGGCTTCCGCCCGTCGAAGGTCATCACTGGTGTCGATGCCCGGCAGGGCCGCTTCGGTGAGCGAGGCCACGCCGATGCTGATGCCAAGGTGCAGCGCGCGGAGCTGCTCCAGCCGCTCGGCCACCTCGGCCGGACTCGGCGGCGCCGCCACCCAGCGGGCCAGCGCGTCGCGCGAGTAGGCGTAGATCCCGATGTGCTGGCGATACAGGTCGTCGCCGGGGTCGCGCGGATCGCGTCGGAACGGGATCGGCGCCCGCGAGAAGTAGAGCGCCCGCCCCGCTGCATCGGTCACCACCTTGACCCGCGACGGATCGCCGGCCAGGCCCGGATCCAGCGGCGCCGCGGCGGTGCCGACGTCATCGCCTCCCTCTACCCGCGCCAGGGAGCCCGCCAGCGCCTCGCGGCTCAGGAACGGCTCGTCACCCTGCACGTTGGCCACCACGTCGAAACCGCGATACTCCGACCGGCCGGCCACCTCGGCCACCCGGTCAGTGCCGCTGGCATGACCGGAGTCCGTCATCACGGCGCGCACCCCGGCGCGCTCCACCACCTGGACGATCATGGGCGAATCGGTCGCGACCACCAGATCGTCGGTGAGGCCATGCTCCAGGACGCGCTGAATCACCCGGGTGATGAGCGGCTCGCCGGCCAGGAGCTGAAGGGGTTTGTTGGGGAGTCGGGTCGAGCCAAGACGAGCCGGAATGACACCGAGGACGCGCATCACGGAAACTAACAGGCCGCAGGGCCGGAGTCAAAACTCGTGCCAGAAACCGTTTAGGCCGCCAGCGCGAGGAAATTCTCCAGCAGTCGCTTGCCTTCCGCGGTGGCGACCGACTCGGGGTGGAACTGCACGCCGTAGACCGGCAGCGAGCGATGGCACAGCGCCATGATCTCGGCGCCGGGCGGCCGGTCGGACGACCAAGCCGTCACTTCCAGCTCACCGGCGAGCCCTTCGGGCGCCACTACCAGGGAGTGGTAGCGCATCGCCTCGAACCGCTCGGGGATCCCACGGAACAGCGGGTGGTCGGAGTGCGTGACCAGTGTCGTCTTGCCGTGCATGAGCCGGTCGGCCCGCACCACCCGCCCGCCGAACGCCTCGCCGATCGATTGGTGGCCCAGGCAGACGCCGAGCACCGGAACCCGGCCCGCGGCAGCCCGGACCAGGGGCACGGAGATGCCCGCCTCCCGCGGCGTGCAGGGCCCCGGCGAGATGACGATCGCGCTGGGCCGGAGCGCCAGCGCCGCCTCGACGCTCAGGGCATCGTTGCGATACACGACCGGGTCCGCGCCGAGCTCGCCGGCGTACTGGACCAGGTTGTAGGTGAAGCTGTCGTAGTTGTCGAGGACGAGGAGCATCGCCTCGAAGATTATCGCTGCGTGGCCGAGTCCGCCACGCGGTGCGCCCCGCGCCCGGCCGACTCCGCCTTGAAGGCCTCGCGCCTCGCCGAGTCCGCCTGCCGCAACCCGACCGCGCGGAGCGAGTCGCCCAGGCGGCGCGCGTTCGACTTGATCGAGTCCAGCACCTTCTGGCGATCCTTGCCCTCGAGCGTGAGCGCCCGTTGCACCGCGGCGGAGATCGAGTCGCCCCGCTCCTCGCTCGCGGCCGCGATCGAATCCGCCCGGGCCTCCGCCGCGTCCGGCCCGCCCTTGCCGAAATCGATGTGCTGAAGCTCCTTGACCATGTCCCGCGTGAGGAGCAGTGGAATCTCCACATCGCCCGGCTGGAGCACCGCGTGGCCGTACTCCAGCAGATCCGCCTCGGCGGAGTCGCCGGCGCCGGCACAGTAGAACACGGCGGGGGACTTGGGCCCGACGTGGATATCGACCCCGCTGTCGCCCTTGGTCTCCATGTTGGCCACCAGGCGACACCCCTGGAGCCCGCGCGCGATCAGCGAATCCGCCAGCCGGATCTCCAGCTTGACCGCGGTGACCTCATTGGGCGACTTCCGCATCAGGGTCACGTGGTCCAGCTTGCCCAGACGCTCGCCCTGCAGCTCGAAGGGAACGAGGCCCAGGGGAATGGTGAGCGGCTGGTCGCTGGCCACGACCCGCTCCACGCCGGCGATCCCGCGGCGGGCAAGGGAGACGCCGATCATCCCGACCGCGAAGATCGCCAGAGCGCCCAGGAAGATCTTGAGCCAGTAGTTTCGCATGCGCTGCTCCGAGGTGACCGGACAATGTTTCAACAAGAGACGTCTGAACGCAACCGAAAGTTTCACCCCCACCGGGCCCGAGCTTGATCGAGGTCGAGGGGCTGGAGAAGGCCTATGGCGACCTGACCGCCGTCCAGGGGCTGAGCTTCCAGGTGCGCCCGGGCGAGGTCGTCGGCCTGGTCGGCCCCAACGGCGCCGGCAAGACCACCACCCTCCGCTGCCTGGCCGGGATCACCGTCCCCACTGCGGGACGGATCCGGATCGCCGGGCACGACCTGGCTGCCGAGCCGGTAGCGGCCAAACAGGTGCTGGCGTTCATCCCCGACGAGCCCCACCTCTTCGAATATCTCACCGTCGAGGAGCACCTGCGCTTCGTCGGCCGGCTCTATGGCGTGGCCGACGCGCCGGAGCGGATTCCCCGGACGCTCGCCGAGCTGGAGCTCGACGGCAAGCGCACGGCGTTTCCGGGTGAGCTCTCCCGCGGCATGCGGCAGAAGCTGGCGATCGCCTGCGGCCTGCTGCACGACCCCTCGGTGCTGCTGTTCGACGAGCCGCTCACCGGGCTCGATCCGGTCAGCATCCGGCGCATGAAGGCCACGATCGTCGCGCGGGCGTCGGATGGCGCCGCGGTGCTGCTCAGCTCCCACCTGCTGCACCTGGTCGAAGAGATCTGCACCCGGCTCCTGGTCGTGCAACGCGGGCAGGCGGTCGCGTTCGGAACCATGGCCGAGATCGTGGCGGCGCGTCCCACGCTGGCGGGGCGACCGCTGGAGGACGTCTTCCTCGAGCTGATCGGCCAGGAGGGCGGCGGCGACCGATGAATGGCGCCTACGCGTATCTGGTCACCCGGTCGCTGCGGAATCGGCTGACCCGACAGGTGGCCCAGCTCCGGAGTCCGCGCTACCTGCTCGCCCTGCTGCTGGGCCTCACCTACCTGTACCTGATCGTCGGCCAACAGCACTCCTCGCCCGCCCCGCCCTCACCCGAGACCAGCCGTTGGGCCGAGCTGCTGCTCGCGAGCGGGGTGATGCTCGCCGTGGCGTGGGCCTGGGTGATCGGCTCCGAGCGGCGCGCGCTCGCGTTCAGCCCGGCGGAGGTGACCTTCCTCTTTGCCGGGCCGGTGACGCGGCGCGCGCTCATCCGCTTCAAGCTGCTGGTGAATCAGACGGTGGTGCTC
>DASSML010000064.1:0-12953 GCA_035688895.1 Gemmatimonadales bacterium | reverse complement strand
AGCGAGGTCGTCGGCAACTTCTTCCAACTGTCCAACCAGACCACCCTCGGCAGCAGCGAGCACGAGCTGCTCGACCACCTGGGCAAGATGGTGCGTCAGGTGATGGACTACGAAGAGCAGGCGCGGCAGGTGCTGCTGCGCGATGCGCAGGCGATCATCGAGGACAAGGTCTGGCGGGCGTACGGGCTCCTGCGCTATGCTCGCGCGCTCTCGTTCGAAGAAGCGATGAACCTGCTGAGTCCTGTGCGGCTGGGCGTCGGGGTCGGGCTGATTCCCGACATCGGCATGTATACGCTGAACAAGCTGTTGGTATACACCCAGCCTGCTCACCTGGCCGTCGCGGAGGGCCTCACGCCCACCGATGCCGACCTGCCGGTCCGGCGGGCACGCTTCGTGCGCAAAGTGTTGGAATCCGAGGTAGGGCGCCGTGGATGAGCCACGACGACGGGCTTCGGAGCTACGTAGGGTACCGCGATGAACGGCTACAACTTCACTGACCGGGTTCGTAAAGTCCTGCAGATGGCCCGCGAAGAGGCGGCCCGCCTGCATCACGAATACGTCGGCACCGAGCACATCCTGCTCGGACTCATCCGCGAGGGTGAGGGCGTCGCGGCCGCCGTACTCACCAACCTCAACGTCGACCTCGAGGACATCCAGCAGAAGATCGAGGAGACGGTCAAGAAGGGGAAAGCCGCCGCGGCGGCCGGCCCCGACCTGCCGTACACGTCGCGCGCCAAGAAGGTGCTCGAGCTGGCCATGACCGAAGCCCGCGAGCTCAACCACTCCTACGTCGGCACCGAACATCTCCTGCTCGGCCTGCTGCGGGAGGAGAAGGGGATCGCGGCGCAGGTGCTGACCGACGCCGGTGTCAACCTGGAACAGTCCCGGGCGGAGACGCTCCGCCTGCTGGGCAGCGACATGCCCCAGGCCTCGGCCGGAGGCGGCGGCAGCCAGCCGAGCGCTGCGCCCAAGAGCGAGAAGAAGTCCAAGACCCCGGCCCTCGACCACTTCTGTCGCGATCTGACGCAGCTCGCCGCGGAGGGGCAGCTCGACCCGACCATCGGGCGGGCCAAGGAGATCGAGCGGGTCATGGAGATTCTGGCCCGGCGGAAGAAGAACAATCCGGTCCTGATCGGCGAGCCGGGGGTAGGCAAGACGGCGATCGTCGAGGGGCTCGCGCTGCTCATCGCCAACGGCCTCTGCCCCGACGTCCTGCGGGACCACCGGGTGCTCTCACTCGACATGGCGGCGGTCATCGCCGGCACCAAGTACCGCGGCCAGTTCGAGGAGCGGCTCAAGGCCGTGATGAACGAGATCGCCCAGAACAAGCAGATCATCCTGTTCATCGACGAGCTGCACACGCTGGTCGGCGCCGGCGCCGCCGAAGGCGCCATCGACGCCAGCAACATGCTCAAGCCGGCGCTGGCCCGGGGCGAGCTGCAGTGCGTGGGCGCATCCACCCTGAACGAGTACCGCAAGTACATCGAGAAGGACGGGGCGCTCGAGCGGCGATTCCAGACCGTGGTGGTGGAACCGCCCACGGTGGAGGAGACGGTCGAGATCCTCAAGGGGCTGCGCAAGAAGTACGAGGACCATCACCGGATCAGTATCCCCGACGCCACGCTCACGGCCGCGGCCGAGCTGTCCGAGCGGTACATCACCGACCGGTTCCTGCCCGACAAGGCCATCGACGTGATCGACGAGGCGGGGGCCCGGGCCCGGCTGGCGTCCCAGGTGCCGCCTGCCGAGGTGGCCGAGCTCAAGGCCGCGCTGGAGAAGGTCAACCTGCAGAAGGAGGACGCGGTCCGCGACCAGAACTTCGAGCGGGCGGCGGCACTGCGCGATCAGGAGCGGGATCTGCAGAACCAGATCCGGCTCAAGAACGAAGAGTGGGAGCGCGACCGGCAGACTCGCCGTCCGGTCATCGACGAGGAGAACATCGCGTTCATCGTCTCCCGCTGGACCGGCATCCCGGTCACCCGGCTGCAGGAGGCCGAGACCGCCCGGCTGCTCCGGATGGAGGACGAGCTGCACGCGTCGGTCGTGGGGCAGGACGAGGCGATCAAGGCGGTGAGCCGGGCGATCCGGCGCTCCCGCGCCGGCCTCAAGGATCCCAACCGGCCGATCGGGTCCTTCGTCTTCTCCGGACCGACCGGAGTCGGCAAGACCGAGCTGGCCCGCGCGCTGGCCAAGTTCCTGTTCGCCGACGCGCAGGCGCTGATCCGGGTGGACATGTCGGAGTACATGGAGAAGTTCTCGGTCAGCCGGCTGATCGGGGCGCCCCCGGGCTATGTGGGGTACGAGGACTCGGGCACCCTGACCAAGGCTGTGCGTCGGAAGCCCTACTCGGTCGTCCTTCTGGACGAGATCGAGAAGGCGCACCCCGACGTCTTCAACATCCTGCTCCAGGTGCTCGACGAGGGGCACCTGACCGACAACTACGGCCGGGTGATCGACTTCAAGAACACGGTCGTGATCATGACCTCGAACGTGGGCGCGCGCGACATCATGTCAGGCAAGTCGCTCGGCTTCCACACGGCCGACACCAAGTCGAACTTCGAGAAGATGCAGGAGCGGATCAAGGACGAGATGCAGAAGGTCTTCAACCCCGAGTTCCTGAACCGGCTGGACGACGTCATCGTCTTCCACCCGCTCTCCAGGGAGCACATCGCCCAGATCGTCACCATCCTCCTCAAGGAGGTGCAGCGGCGGTTGGGCGACGAGGTCAAGCTCACTCAGGGCGCCCTCGACTTCCTGGTGGAGAAGGGGTACGACGAGAACTACGGGGCGCGTCCGCTCAAGCGGGCGATCCAGAAGTTCGTGGAGGATCCGCTCAGCGAGAAGATCCTGATGGGCGAGTTCGGCCGCGGCGACGAGATCGAAGTCGACGTCGCGCCCGACCGCGACCGCCTGGTGTTCAAGGCCCTGACCGGAACCCAGGCCTGACCCGCCCGCGCCGGCCCCGCCCGGGGCCGGCGCACCAACCCTTCGCCCAGTGCTGATGCATCGTTTCGGCCCGTTGCTCGCCGCCGTCGCCCTCCTTCTGGCGGGCCCGGCGGCTCTTCTTGGCCAGGACAGCGTGACCACGACCCCGATCGTGGACACCATCATGGTCGAGGGCAACGCCCGCCTCACCCAGAGCCAGATCGTGGGCACGGCGGGGATCGTGGCGCACCAGCCGGTCAACTACCGCGATATCCAGCGTGCCATCGGCAACCTGTTCCGCACCGGGCAGTTCGACGACGTGCTGGTGGAGCAGCGCACCGCCGGCTCCCGCCTGATGCTGATCTTCAAGGTCAAGGAGCGTCCGGTGCTGGAGCGCTGGGCGGTACGGGGGGTCGAGCACCTGGGCGAAGGCGCGGTGAAGGGCAAGGTCAAGCTGACCGAAGGACGGCCGCTCGACCGCAACGCGGTCCAGCAATCCCGCGCCTCCATCGACTCGCTCTACAAGAACGCTGGCTACTACGCCGCCGACGTCAAGGCGCTGGAGCTGCCGCAGCAGAACGGCAAGATTCGGGTGGTGTTCGACGTCACCGAAGGCGAGCGGGTCTCCATCAGCCAGGTGGTGATCGACGGCAACAAGCACTACACCGACAAGTCGGTCGTGAACCACATGACCACCAGGCCCGAAGGCTTCTTCTGGTTCCAGAAGGGCGAGTACGACGAGGACAAGCTGGAGCAGGACGAGCGGGAGCGCCTGCCGCGGTGGTATGCCGACCGGGGCTTCGTGGACTTCCAGGTCACCGGCGACAGCCTGCACGCCGACAGCGCGGGGGGAAAGGCCTCGCTCCACCTCGCGGTGGACGAGGGCCAGGCCTACCACGTCGGCAACTTCGACATGGAAGGGAACCGGCGCTTCTCCCGCGAGGAGCTGCTGATCTACTTCCCCTTCGGTCCCCTGTCGCCCACCGGCACGGTCGTCGGGAAGCGCCCATTCAGCCAGAGCGAGTGGGACGGCGCCACCGAGAAGCTCCAGAATCTCTACGCCAACAACGGCTACATCTACGCCCAGGTGGTGCCGGAGGAGTCCAGGCGCACCGGGGCCGACGGCACGCCGGTGGTGGACCTCCGGTGGACCATCCGGGAAGGCTCGCCCGCGACGATCAACAAGATCGAGATCGTGGGGAACGACGTCACCCATGAGCGGGTGATTCGCGAAGCGATCGTGATGCTCCCGGGCGACCTCTTCAGCCGCGACCGGCTGATCCGCTCGTACCAGAACGTCTCCAACCTCGGCTTCTTCCAGCAGCCGATGCCGTCGCCCGATGTGAAGCCGGCGGCCAACGGGGTGGACGTGGACATCGTGTTCCGGGTCGAGGAGAAGCGGACCGGGAACATCAACTTCGGCGCATCGCTGGGGCAGGGGACCGGGGTCGGCGGCTTTCTCGGCCTGGAGGAGCCCAACCTCTTTGGCCGGGGCAAGCGGGGCCGGCTCCAGTGGCAGTTCGGCAAGAACATCAACGATTTCACGCTGAGCTACACCGATCCCAACATCAAGGAGAGCCGGGTCTCGGGAACCGTGTCACTGTTCGACTCCCGGGCCCGTTATGTGGTAGGGGACCTCGGCCGGCGGAAGCAGACCGGCGGCTCGCTGCAGCTGGGCTTCCCCTTCCTGGGCTCGCGCTACACCAGGCTGTTCACCTCGTATTCCTATCAGCGGGTGAGCTACAGCGAGGGCTCGGCCGACCTCCGGGCCCGGTACAGCTGCACCAGCTGCGTCCGCTCGACCCTGGGCAGCAGCATCCTCCGGGATACCCGGTTCGGACTTCCCTTCGCGACCGGCGGATCGCTCACCCAGGTGAGCGGAGAGCTGAACGGCGGTGCGCTGGGCGGCACGGGCAACTATCAGAAGATCGATCTCGAAGGCCGCTGGTACACCCCGCTCGGCCACCTGGGCGGATCGGGGACCGAGTTCGGCGGCGGGGTCCAGTTCGTGCTCGGGTTCACCGCCCGGTCCGGATTCATCTTCGGAGACCCGGGGCCGTTCTTCACCGAGATGTACACCCTGGGCGGGGTCCAGTACGGCATTCCGCTTCGTGGCTACGACGAGTTCTCCATCACTCCCAACGGCTATGACCCGCGGGCTACCGGGAACACGGCGAGCCCCGACGCCTTCGGCAAGTCGTTCGCGGCGTTCACGGTCGAGGCGGGTGCCCGGATCAGCCAGTCCATGTACCTGAGTACCTTCTTCGACGCGGGCAACGTCTATAGGGATGCCCGGCAGTGGAACCCGACTCGACTGTTCCGCGGCGCCGGCGTCGGGGCCGCGGTGATCTCCCCGCTGGGTCCGATCGGGATCGACCTTGGCTATGGATTCGACCGGGTGGATGGGCTGGGCAACCCAGACCCGGCCTGGCAACTGCACTTCAAACTGGGGAACTTCTTCTAGTGCGCACCTTTCATCCGGAGTTGAGCATGAAGCTGTTCGTCGTGGGAGCCTGTCTCGTGACCTTGACGATGCTGGGCGTGGCGCCGGCCGCCGCCCAGCAGCAGGGCGGCGTTAAGCTCGCGTACGTGAACTCCCAGGCCATTCTCAAGCAGACCCCGGGATACGCCCAGGCCGAGTCGACCTTCGCCAAGGAGCTCGAGTCCTACCGGGGCGAGGTGCAGAAGCTGCAGGCCAGTCTCGATTCATCCGCCTCGGACTTCGAGCAGCAGTCGGTGATGCTGAGCCCGACCCAGCGTCAGGCCAAGCGGAAGGAGCTGGAAGGCCAGCAGGACAAGCTGCAGCAGCGGACCCAGGAGCTGCAGCAGCGGGCCTCGGCCCGCGAGCGCGAGCTGCTGGAGCCGATCCAGACCAAGGTCAACTCGGTCATCGAAGGGTTGCGGGCCTCGGGCAATTACGCCATGATCTTCGACGTGAGCGCCCCCAACAGCGGGATCGTGACGGCCGACAAATCGCTCGATCTGACCGCCCGGGTCATCCAGCAGCTCAAGTCCGGTACCTGAGCGCGTGACCGCGGGCCACCTCACCGCGCAGGCGGTCGCCGACCTCGTCGGTGGCCGCCTGCTTGGCGATGGGACGGTCCCGGTGCGCGCGGTCGCCACGCTGGAGCGGGCCGGGCCGGAGGCGCTGTCCCTCGCCATCTCGGCGCGCTACGCCGATGCCCTGCGGGCCTCCAGCGCCGGCACGGTGCTACTTCCCGAAGACCTGGCAGCTGACCCCGGTCCCGGTCGAGCCCGGGTGGTCGTGGCGTCACCATATCAGGCCCTGGTCCGGGTGGTCGAGCAGCTCTTTCCCCAGCGCCGGGCGGCCCCGGGAGTCGATCCCACGGCCCGGATCGGCCCTGGTTGCGCAATGGGGACCGGGGTCAGCATCGGTCCCTACGTCCTCCTGGGCCGGGACGTACGCCTGGGAGACCGGGTCCGGCTCGCGGAGGGCGTCTCCCTCGGCGACGGGGTGTCCATCGGCGCGGACAGCGTGCTCGGACCTCGCGTGGTCTGCTACCCGGGGGCTTGGATCGGGAGCCGGGTGGTGCTCAAGGCCGGGGCGGTGATCGGAGGCGACGGGTTCGGGTATCTTTCCGGCGCCGCGGGCCACGCCCGGATCCCCCATATCGGGGGGTGCATCCTGGAGGACGACGTGGAGGTGGGCTCCAACTCCTGCGTGGACCGGGGCAGTCTCGACGACACCGTCATCGGGCGGGGGACCAAGCTGGACAATCTGGTGCATGTGGCACACAACGTCCGCATCGGGGAGCGCTGCCTGCTCATGGCCGGAGTCGGAGTCGCGGGGAGCACCCGCGTGGGACACAACGTGATCCTGGCGGGACACGTCGGCGTCACCGACCATCTCCGGATCGGCGATGGAGCCCGGATCGCGGCCAAGAGCGCCGTCTTCGGCGACGTGGATGCCGGAGCCGTCATGAGCGGCCATCCGGCCCGGGCCAACCGGCAGTTCCTCCGGGCCCAGGCCGCGCTCTATCGGCTCGCACCGCTGCTCACCCGGTTGGAGCGCCTCGCCGAGCCTGCGGATGGGTAGGCTGACGCTCGCCCGGCCGGCCACCGTCGAGGGTATCGGCCTCCACACCGGCGTCAGGACGACGGCCCGCTGTCTGCCGTCGGCGCCGGGCGAGGGCATTCGGTTTCAGCGGACCGATCTTCCCGGCGCGCCCCCGATCGCGGCCCGACTGTCCGAGGTTCGGAGCACGGAGCGCCGAACCGCCCTCGGCGAGGAGCCGGCGTCGGTCCAGACGGTGGAGCATCTGCTGGCCGCGGCGGCGGCGCTCTCCCTGGACGATCTGCTGGTCGAGCTCGACGGCCCCGAGCCGCCGATCGGCGACGGCTCGTTCCAGCCGTATCTGACCGCGCTCCAGGCCGCCGGCGTGGCCGAGCAGGCGGGCGAGCCGGTGGTCTACCGGGTCACGGCGCCCTTCCACCTGGCGGAAGGCGATTCCACCTATATGGTAGCGCCGGCGCCGACGCTGCGGCTCACGACCACGATCGAATGGGCCCATCCGCTCATCGGACGGCAGTCCGGGTGCTACGATATCACTCCGGATGGGTTCGCCCGGGAACTGGCGGGAGCGCGGACCTTCGGCTTTCTTCGCGAGGCGGACATGCTTCGCGCCCGGGGGCTGGCGCTCGGCGCGGCGGTGGATTCGACGCTCATCCTGTCCGAGGACGGCCTGGTCGGCGGAGCGCTCCGCTGGCCGGACGAGTTCGTCCGGCACAAGGCCGGCGACATCCTCGGCGACCTGGCCCTGGTCGGCGGACGCGTGCAGGCGCACGTGGTCGCGACCCGGCCGAGCCACCAGGGCAATATCGCGCTGGCCCGCTGGCTACACCGCACCGGACAGCGCGGCGGAGGCGTGGCGATGGACATCGGCCGGATCCTGGACGTGATCCCCCACCGATACCCCTTTCTCCTGGTCGACCGGATCATCGAGGTCGAGGGGAATCATCGGATCGTGGGAATCAAGAACGTCACGATCAACGAGCCGTTCTTCCAGGGCCACTTTCCGGGCCATCCGATCATGCCGGGCGTCCTCATCATCGAGGCCATGGCGCAGGTCGGGGGGATGCTTCTCCTCGGCACTATCGAGGATCCCGACCAGAAGGTGGTCTACTTCATGTCCCTCGACAACGTGAAGTTCCGCCGTCCGGTGCTCCCCGGCGATCAGCTGCGTTGCGAGCTCGAGATGCTGCAGAACCGCGGCCGCACCTGCCGGATGAAGGGCGTCGCGTTGGTGGACGGCAACGTGGTGGCCGAAGCGGAGATGATGGCCAGGGTGGTGGATCGGTGAGCTCGGTCCATCCCACCGCGATCATCGACGCCGGCGCCGAGCTGGGCGTCGGGGTCGAGATCGGTCCCTGGGCCATGATCGGTCCGGGGGTGACGGTGGGAGACCATTGCCGGATCGGGCCGCGCGCCCGGCTGCAGCAGAACGTCCGCCTGGGCGCCGAGGTCCGGGTCGGAGACGGGTCCATCCTGGGCGGGGACCCGCAGGATCTCAAGTTCCGCGGGGAGGAGACCTGGGTCGAGATCGGCGCGGGCACCATCATCCGCGAGTACACCACGATCAACCGCGGGACCGGGGCGAGCTTCCGCACGGTGGTCGGGGAGCGCTGCTTCATCATGACGTACGTGCACCTCGCCCACGACTGCCACATCGGCGACGAGGTGGTGATCGCCAACGGGACCCAGCTCGCCGGGCACGTGACCATCCAGGATCGGGCGGTGCTCAGCGGCCTGAATGCGGTGCACCAGTTCGTCACCATCGGGAGCTACGCCTTCGTCGGCGGCGGCTCCCGGGTCAATCAGGACATTCCGCCCTACGTGAAGGCGGTCGGCAACCCGATGGAGCTCTACGGGCTCAACTCGATCGGGCTGCAGCGGGCGGGTTTCCCCGGCGAGACCATCGCCGCGCTCAAGCGGGCCTACCGGCTCTTCTTCAACTCCGACCTGAACCTCTCCCAGGCGCTCGACCGCGCCCGCGGCGACCTTCCGCCGCTGCCGGAGGTCGAGCGCTTCCTGGCCTTCGTGGAATCGTCCGAGCGGGGCGTGCCCGCATGAGCGCCGCGCTGCCGGTCGGCGTGATCGGCGTCGGCGCCCTGGGGCGGCACCACGCCCGGCACCTGGCCGATCTTCCCGGCGCGCGGCTGGTCGGCGTCACCGACGTCGACACCGAGCGGGCCAATGCGGTGGCCGGCGAGCTGGGCACCCGCGCCCTCGACCTCGATCGACTGCTCGCCGAGGCGGCCGCGGTGACGATCGCGGTCCCGACCGCGGTGCACGCCGAGGTCGGATTGGAGGCGCTCCGCCGGGGCGTCCCGGTACTGATGGAAAAGCCGCTCGCCGCCTCGCTGGCGGAGGCCGACGAGCTGTTGGCCGCGGCGGGGCGGGCCGGGGTACAGCTGCAGGTCGGGCACATCGAGCGCTACAACCGCGCGCTCCGGGCCGCGGAGCCCTATCTCGACGGGCCGCGCTACATCGAGAGCCAGCGGCTGGCCCCGTTCCAGCCCCGGGGCACCGACGTGGCGGTGGTGCTCGATCTGATGATCCACGACCTGGACCTGGTGCTGCATCTCACCGGCGGCGCGGACGCGATGGAGGTACGGGCCTCGGGCCTGTCGGTGCTCTCCAACCACCTCGACATCGCCAACGCCCGGGTCGAGTTCTCCAACGGCAGCGTGGCGCTCGCCACCGCGTCGCGGGTGTCCCGCGAGCGGATCCGCCGGCTGCGCCTCTTCCAGCCCAACGGGTACTTCTCGCTCGATCTCGCGGCGGGCGGGGGAGAGTTCATGCGCCTGCGGCAGGGCTGGCGTCCGGGCGTCGGGTCCCAGCTGTCGGACGTGGTCGAGCGGATCGTGCTCGAGGCGCCGGAGGCCGATGCGCTCCGCCTGGAGCTGCAGAGCTTCGTGCACGCGGTCCAGGGTGACCGGGAGGTCGTCGTGGGCGGGGCGGAAGGCCGCGCCGCCCTCGCGCTCGCGTTCCGGGTGGCCGACGCCGTGCGCACCTCGCCACTCAGCGTTCCCGCGGGCAAATGATCGCCGGCGCGTCCCCCCGGATCTTCGTATCCGCCGGGGAGCCTTCGGGCGACCTCCACGGCGCCCGCGTGGTGCGGGGGCTCAGGGAGCGGTACCCGCACGCCGTCATCGAAGCCCTGGGCGGGCCGCGCATGGCCGAGGCGGGCGCGGTGGTCCGGTATCCGATGGAGGGGCTCGCGGCGTTCGGGATCGTGGAAGTCGCGACCAAGCTCGGGGCTCACTGGCGCCTGCTCAGGGCGTTGCGCCAGGATTTCCGCGGCGGCCGTTACGACCTGGTGATCCTGATCGACTATCCGGGGTTCCATCTCCGGGTGGCCGAAGCGGCGCGGCAGGCCGGCACCAAGGTGCTCTACTACATCGCACCCCAGCTCTGGGCCTGGCGGCCGGAGCGGGCGCGTCGGCTCGCGGCGGCGGTGGATCGGCTGGCGGTGGTGCTGCCGTTCGAGCAGCCGTTCTTCGGCCGGCTGGGCCTCCGGAGCGACTACGTGGGTCACCCGCTGGTCGATCGGGGGCCCTCACCCGGCCGGGCGGCGGCCCGCGCCCGCCTGGGCATTCCCGAGGATGCCAGGGTGCTGGGCATCTTTCCGGGCAGCCGGGCGCAGGAGATCCGGCGTCTCTGGGTCCCCTTCCGAGATGCCGCGCTCCAGCTGCTGCGGGAAGGCCGCTGCGACCGGGTCGTCGTGGCCGGGACGGCCGACGGGAGCTATCCGGACCCTGGTCCGGCCCAGATCGTCCGGGAGGACCCGGCGAGCCTGTTCGCCGCGGCCGACGCGGCCCTGGCCAAGTCGGGAACCACGACGCTCGAGGCGGCCCTGGCGGACACGCCCATGGTCGTGGCCTACAAGGTCCACCCGCTCACCTACCAGCTGTTTCAGCGCCTTCGCACGGTGCACTGGGTGAGCCTGGTCAACCTGGTCGCCGAGCGCGAGGTGGTCCCCGAGCTGCTGCAGGATCGGGCGGAGACGCCGGCCCTGGTAGAGGCTCTCCGGCCGCTGCTAGACCCGCGCGACCCCCGCACCGTTCGGCAGCGGGAAGGGCTGGCACTGGTTCGCGCCCGCCTCGGCGATCCGGGGGCGACCGACCGGGTGGTGGCCCTGGCCGACGAGCTGCTGACCGCGTGCGGCTGAAGGTCTCGCCCCGTGCGGTTCGTGCCTACGCCATTCCAGCCATCCGGCTCCTCGCCCGGACCTGGCGCATTCGGACCGAGCACGAGGAGCGGTGGCGAGCACTCCTCGAGGCGGGGCGGACCCATGTTTTCCTCCTGTGGCACGAGGCGCTGCTGCCGCTGCTCTGGCATCATCGGAATCAGGGCGTCGTGATCGTGGTGAGCGAGGCGCGCGAAGGCCAGTACCTGGCGGACCTGGGCACCGAGCTGGGATATCGGCTGGTCCGCGGCTCGAGCACCAGGGGGGCCTCCCGCGCCCTGCTGGGCGCCGTGCGGGAGCTCCGTGGAGGGGCGTCGGTCGCCTTCACCCCCGACGGCCCCCGCGGGCCTCGCCGGGAGCTCAAGCCGGGCGTGGTCGCCGCGGCGCAGCGCGGCGGGGCGACGATCATTCCCGTCCATGCGGAGGCCAGCTGGTCCTGGCGATTACATTCGTGGGACCGGTTCATGATCCCCAAACCTGCCGCTCGCGTCACCGTCCGCTACGGGCGTCCCTTCGAGGTCGCGTCCGGGGCATCGGGCTTGGCCGAGGGCCTGACGGAGGCGGAACGGCGGCTGGAGGAAATCGCGGGCGTGCTCCCATGAGGCGGCGGGGCGACACCCACCGGATGGTGCGCTGGCTGTGGACCAGCCGGCGCCCGGACGCCAAGCTCGCACGACTCGCGTTGCTTCCGGTCTCCGGACTGTGGCGCGCGGTCATGGCGGGACGGGGGCTGGCGTACCGGCGTGGCTGGTTCCCGACCCACGATCTTCCGCTGCCGACGGTGGCGGTCGGCAACCTCACCGTGGGTGGGTCGGGGAAGACGCCGATCGCCATCTGGATCGCCCGCCACTATCAGGCGCGCGGCCTCCGGCCCGGCATCCTGCTGCGCGGGTACGGCGGCGACGAGGCCCTGGTGCACGAGCACGCGGTGCCGGGCGCGGTGGTGATCCCCGATCCGGATCGGGTCGCTGGCGCGGAGCGGGCCCTGGCCAACGGCGCCCAGGTGCTGGTGCTCGACGATGCCTACCAGCGGCTGGATGTCCGCCGCGACCTCAACGTGGCGGTGGTCAGCGCCGAGACGTCGCGGGCGGTGCGCTGGTCGCTGCCGGCCGGGCCCTGGCGGGAGCCGTGGGAGGCGATCACCCGGGCCGACGCGGTGATCGTGACCCGGAAGCGGGCGACGGCGGACGCCGCCCGGGCCATGGCGGAGGAGGTCCGACGGCAAGTGGCCGGCCCCGTCGCCGTGGCCCACCTGGGACTGGGCACCCTCGAAGGGCTGGTGAGCGGCACCCGACGGCCGGCGGAGGAGCTCGCCGGCAAGCGGGTCGTGGCGGCATCCGGCATCGCCGACCCCGACGCCTTCGTGGCCCAGGTCAAAGGCGCCGGCGCGGCGGTGCAGGTGGCGACCTGGAAGGACCACCACGACTACCGCGACGAGGATGTCGCCTGGCTGGCGCACGCGGCGCGGCGCGCCGACCACGTGGTGATCACCCAGAAGGACGCCGTCAAGCTGCGGGATCGCTGGCCCAACTCGGTGCCCGAGCCGCTGGTGGCGACACTGGATCTCACCTGGGAAGACGGCGGCGAGCGGATCGTCGCCGCGCTGGATGCTGTCGTGACCCCCGTCGAACGGCTGTAACTCACACCGGAGCCCTCCGAACCCGCATCTATGACCATGGCGACCAAACCCAACCAGGCCCTGATCCGTCCCGACAAGGACACCTTCCTCAGCGAGGAGAACCCGTTCGAGGCGATGATGTCCCGCTTCGACTTCGCGGCGCAGAAGTTGAGCCTCGATCCCGGTCACTACAAGGTGCT
>DASSML010000063.1:0-8619 GCA_035688895.1 Gemmatimonadales bacterium | reverse complement strand
CTGCTGCCGCGCGAGCTCCCGATGCTGGCGTACCTGGTGAGCCGGCGGGATCTGGACGCGTTCCGCGCCCTCCTGGCCGCCGGCCGAATCGGGGTCGTCGCCTGGCGGGGCGGGCGCGCGGTGGGGTACGCCTGGATGGCCGAGCGGCTCGGGCCGGATGTGACCCGCTGTCCCATCCCGCTTCCCGAGGAGGCGGTCTACCTCTGGGACCTGTATGTCCTTCCAGCCGAGCGCGGGCAGGGGATCGGATCGGCCCTGGCGACGGAGCGGCTGAGCATCGCGCGGGGGCTGGGCTACCAGGAGGGGTGGCGGATGATCGCGCCCCGGAACTTCGCCTCCCTCCGGACCCTCCGCGCGGGCGGCGCCACCCGCATCGTGGGCGAGATCCGCTTCGTCCAGGTCCTGAGCGTGCTGCGCGCCCGCTTCCTGCCGCCCCGCTTCCGGGTGTGACGGGCAGGCGGTTGACAGGCTCGCTCGCCGGCCCATAAGTTCCCCCTTCAGCTCCCAACGCACCGAGAGGCCGATGTCGCTGTCTACCGTTGCCGCCCGAATGATGATGTGCTGTACCCACGGTCCGAGCGGACCCCGGGGACAGGGCGCGTAGCGCTAGGCACAGGGGACCTGATGTCCTGGCCGGCCGCGCTCCTCCGGGAGTCGCGGCCGCTTCCATTTTCGGCCCACCGGGCCACTCATCGTCACTGAGGAAAGAGGAGGCAAGTCATGCCCGCAACACAGGTCGCGCCGGTCACTCCGATCGAGCAGCGCGGCTACGCCCACCCGGAGGTGCTGGTCTCGACCGACTGGGTGGCGCAACACCTCGACGACCCCAAGGTCCGGCTGGTCGAGTCCAACGAGGACATCCTGCTGTACGATACCGGCCACATCCCCGGCGCGGTGAAGATCGACTGGACCACCGATCTCAACGACCAGACCGTCCGCGACTACGTGGACCGGGACCGGCTGCAGAAGCTGCTCCGCGCCAAGGGCATCAACCAGGACACCACGGTCGTCTTCTACGGCGACAAGAACAACTGGTGGGCCACCTACGCGCTGTGGGTGCTGCAGCTGTTCGGGGTCAGGAACGTGAAGGTGCTCGACGGCGGCCGACTCCGCTGGGTGGATGAGGGCCGTCAGCTCAGCACCGACAAGCCGAGCTATTCCGAGGGGAACATCACGGTCGGCGACCGCGACGACTCAAGGATCCGGGCCTTCCGGGACGACGTGCTGGCGCACCTCAAGAAGAAGGGCCAGCTGGTGGACGTGCGGAGCCCGGAGGAATACCGGGGCGAGAAGACCCACATGCCCGAGTATCCGCAGGAGGGGTGCCTTCGGGGCGGGCACATCCCGGGGGCCAAGAGCATTCCCTGGGCCAAGGCGATCGACCCGGATACTCACACCTTCAAGTCGGCGGCCGACCTCAGGAAGCTCTACGAGCAGGACAACAGCCTGCAGAAGGGCCAGGAGACGATCGCCTATTGCCGGATCGGGGAGCGGTCGAGCCACACCTGGTTCGCGCTGACCTACCTGCTCGGCTTCGACAACGTGCGGAACTACGACGGGTCGTGGACCGAGTGGGGGAACGCGGTGCGGCTGCCGGTGGAGAAGCCGTAACGGACGGACAGGCGGACAGGCGCACGGCGCCGGCTGGGGTCGTGCGCCGCTGGGTGTCTTGACAGATCAAGATTCGTTGATATAGTTTCGGCCATGGCCACATCGATCCATGATCGCGCCCAGCTCGCCACGGTGTTCCACGCGCTGTCCGACGAGACTCGCCTCTCGATTCTCGAGCGGCTCCGCCGGGGCGAGTGCTGCGTCTGCGAGCTGATGGACAAGCTGGAGGCGGCGCAGTCTCGTCTCAGCTTCCACCTCAAGGTGCTGCGCGAGGCCGGGCTCATCGACTGCCGGCGCGAGGGGCGCTGGGCGTACTACTGGCTGGTGCCCGAGGCACTGGAGCAGGTCGAGGCCGCGGTCGGAGCCCTGCGGCCGACGCCGACGGCGCTGGCGCAGATCGGCGCGAGCCGGGCGGCGTGCTGCCCGTAAGTCCGTTCGTGTGCTTGACATATCAACGATTCTTGTTGTATCCATCACTCTCCTGAGGAGAATTTCGACATGAGTGCCGAGCCGAGCGCCGATCCCGCCGTCCTCAAGGCCACCGTCCGCGCGCGGTACGGTGAGGCGGCCACCCGCGTCCTCCGCACTGGTGCCGCCGCCACCTGCGGAACGGCCGTGAGCAGCTGCTGCGGAAGCGCCGCCGGCGATGGGCGGCGCGATCCGATTACGGCGGATCTCTACGACGCGATGCAGACGGCTGACCTTCCCAGCGCGGCCATCCTGGCCTCGCTCGGCTGCGGCAACCCGACCGCGCTGGCCGAGCTCAAGGCCGGGGAAGTCGTTCTCGACCTCGGCTCCGGCGGCGGCATCGATGTGCTGCTCTCGGCCAGGCGAGTCGGTCCGACCGGCAAGGCGTACGGGCTCGACATGACCGAGGAAATGCTGGCACTCGCCCGAGCCAACGCCGAGACCGCCGGCGCGACCAACGTCGAGTTCCTCCGGGGCGACATCGAGCATATCCCGCTCCCCGACGCGTCGGTGGACGTCATCATCTCCAACTGCGTCATCAACCTCTCGGCCGACAAGCGGCAGGTGCTGCGCGAGGCCTTCCGGGTGCTCAAGCCGGGCGGACGGTTCGCCGTGTCGGACGTGGTGATCCGGGGGACGATTCCCGCGGCCGTCCGGCGCAGCATGGAGCTGTGGGTCGGCTGTGTGGCCGGGGCGCTGGAGGAGGGCGCTTTCAAGGAGCTGCTCGCCGAGGTCGGATTCGAAGGTGCGGAGATCGAGCCGACCCGGATCTATGAGATCGAGGACGCGCGGGCGTTGCTCGATGGCGCTGGGGAGGATCTCGAGGTGCTGGCCCGCGAGGTGAGCGGCTGCGTGATGGGCGCCTTCGTTCGGGCGACCAAGCCCGCGGCGCCTGCCGCCCGGCCCGAGCGCGCGTGCTGCGGCACCGAGTGCTGCGCATGAGTCCGACGCTCCGTCCCGCGCGGCCAGACGACCGTCCGGCAGCGGAGGCGCTGCTCGGCGCTCTGGACCTGCCGCTGGCGGGACTGGATGACTGTTTCTCCACCAGTTGGGTGGCCCAAGCGGGCGACGGGCCTCTCGTGGGCCTCGCCGGGGTCGAGCTGTACGCCGACGGCGCGCTGCTGCGGTCGGTCGCCGTGCATCCCGACTGGCGGGGCACCGGGCTCGGCCGCGCTCTCGTCGGTCGAGCGCTGGATGCCGCGCGGGTCGCTGGCGCGCGCGACGCCTATCTCCTCACGACCACCGCCGATGGCTGGTTCCCCCGGCTCGGGTTCGCCGCGATCGTGCGGGATGAAGTTCCGCCGGGTGTGCGGCAGTCGATCGAGTTCCGCGAGGCGTGTCCCGCGTCGGCGGTGGTGATGCACAGGACGCTCTGAGCATGCGCATCGCGCTCCTGTCCGACGTGCACGCCAACCTGCCGGCGCTGGAAGCCGTGCTCGCTGACCTGCACCAGCGCCCCGGCGTGGACGCGGTCTATCATCTGGGCGATCTGGTCGGTTACGCGCCCTGGCCGGACGAGGTCGTGGCGCTGCTGGCCGAGGCCGGGATTCCCGGCGTCGCGGGGAACTACGACAGCACCGTCGCCACCGATTACAAGCACTGCGGCTGCCGCTACGAGGATCCGGTCCAGGAGGCGCTCTCCCACGAGAGCTATGCCTGGACCCGCGCCCATGTCTCCGCGGCGACCAAGCGTGCGCTGGGCGCGCTCCCGTTCCGGATCGACCTCCTGCCTGGGGGCGGGCATCAAGCGGGGCCGCGTCTGGTCCTGGTTCACGGCACCCCGACGCTCAACACGGTCTACTGGACGGCGGACCGCTCCGACGAGTTCTGCCTCAAGATGGCGGGTCATGCGGGCCTCAAGGCCGGTGACGTCATCGCGTTCGGCCACACCCACGTTCCCTGGAATCGGGAGATCGCAGGGATCCACTTCGTCAACACCGGCAGCGTTGGTCGCCCCAAGGATGGCGACTGGCGCGCCGGATACGTGCTGCTCGACCTCGGCGCGGGAGCGGTTCGAGTCGAGGTGGTCCGGGTACCCTACGACGTCGAGTGTGCGGCTCGCGGTATACTCGAGAGCGACCTGCCCGATGCATTCGCCGACCATCTCCGGCGCGGCGGCGCCGCAGAGGCTCGCGCATGAGCGCGCCCGCGCTCCTCGGTCGACGGATGGCGGCGGAGGCGGTGGGGACGTTCTTCCTGGTGCTCATGGGGCCGGGTGCGATCGTGGTGAATGCCCTCTCTGGCGGAGCCATCACGCCGCTCGGCATCGCCCTCGCATTCGGGCTTGTCATCCTCGTGATGGTCGCCTCGCTCGGCCACCTCTCGGGCGCCCACCTCAATCCTGCCGTCACGCTCGCGTTCTGGTCGAGCGGCCACTTCCCGGCCGCCGACGTCGTCGCCTACATCCTCGCGCAATGCGCGGGTGCAGCCGGTGCCTCGCTCCTCACCCGAGCGGCGCTGGGTCCGGCAGGGCATGTAGGAGCGACGCTGCCGACCGTGTCATCGGGCGTGGCGTTCGGTGTGGAATGGACGCTTTCCCTGATGCTCATGCTGGTCATCATGGCCGCCGCAACGGACGACCGAGTGACGGAGGGGAGCGCCGCGGTGGTCGTGGGAGCCACGGTCGGGCTGTGCGCCCTGGTCGGTGGACCGCTTACCGGAGCGAGCATGAACCCGGCGCGCTCCCTCGGACCGGCGCTCGCGGGTGGCGGGTGGGACCGGCATTGGATCTACTGGATCGCGCCCGTGCTCGGCATGCAGGCGGCAGCGCACGCCTATGAATGGTTGCGGCGGGCGCAGCGGCCCCACCGGGACCTTCGTGGCGAACGCCTCGGTGTGGCTGGGCGGTTGCCCATGGAGCCACGTTCTGGCCCTCTGAACGCGGGGGTCGATGCGATCTGATCTTCCCTCGCCACGCCCCTCCGTAGCGGCGCCACGCCACGTGCAAGAACATGCGCTCCTCATCCGTCACCAAACTCGACGTCACGCAACGACTTGCCCGCGGCGTTAGGTAGTGCAAGCGTTGGAATAGTTTCTGCCTCTCCGGTCCGCACCAACATCCCGACACAATCGACGTGCAAGAGTCGGCAGCACACCGCCGAGCTGGATAGCAATCCCCTTGGTCCGTTCAACGAAGACCGACGGACGCACTAGGCGTCCGCCGGAATCGCTGCGCTCAGGAGGCAGGGCATGCGTACGTCCGCGTGGGTCACGATTCTCGGGCTGGCAGGATTGGCGGTGGCCTGTGGCGATCAGCCGACCGAGGTGGTGCCGGATCGGGAGGATCGAGCCAGCCGAGGACAGGGCACCGTCACGCTCGCCACCTCGAATTCGGGCGACGGCTACTCGATCTCGACCGACAAGGACGACTACCAGCCGGGCGATACCCTGTACCTGACGGGCGCCGGCTGGGAACCCGGGGACGTGCTCGGTATCGTGCTGAACGATGAGCCGCAGACCAACGCTCCGCACGAGTGGACCGTCACGGTCGAGGGAGACGGCACCTTCCACGACAGTACCTACGTCGTGGATGAGGGCGATCTGGACGTTCGCTTCACCCTGATCGCAACGAGCCAGACGAGCGGCCAGTCGCTCACGGTGAACTTCACCGACGCGAACATCAGCAACAACCTGGCGATAAGTCCGGCGAGCATATCGGTCGCACCGGGGAGCTCGGCCAACTACACCGTTTCCGTCCCCTTCGGCGGCAACACCACGCCATGCACGGCGAGTCTCAGCGTGCCTCTGCCCTCCGGCGTCACCGGCGCGCCATCGCCGACATCCGTCACCGGCGCGAGCGATAATACGCCCAAGACTTCAGCGTTGAACCTCACGGTGGGCGCAGGGGTGGCTCCAGGCACCTATACGTTGACCGTGACCGCGACCCCCGGGAGCGGCTGCACGGGCAGTAATCGCACCGGCACCGCCACGCTGATCGTCTTCGGGGCAGCCACCCATCTCGGTATCGGCCAAGGGCCGAGCACGACGCAGTCGACTACAGCGATTACCCCCGCCGTGACCGTCAACGTGCTCGACGCCAACAACAACATCGTGGCGAGCAGTGCCGCCTCGATCACCATGGCGATCGGCACCAACGCCGGCGGCGGCACCCTGTCGGGCACGCTGACTCAGGCGGCAGTGAATGGTGTGGCGACTTTCCCCGGCCTGTCGATCGACAAGGCGGGGAACGGCTATACCCTGCGCGCCACGAGCGGTTCGCTCACCGCCGCGGTAAGCGGCAACTTCAACGTCACGGTCGGAGCCGCCGCTCAGCTGCAGTTCGTGCAACAGCCGTCGGACGGGACCGCTGGCGTCGCCCTCACGACCCAGCCCAAGGTGGTCGTGACCGATGCCGGTGGGAACATCCGGACCAGCGGAGCGGGGAGCAACTCCGCCATTACGCTCACCGTCACCCCGGGAACCGGAAGCGGCGTGGTGACGTGCACCACCAACCCGCTCGCGGCGGCCAGCGGTACTGCGACGTTCGGCGGCTGCAAGATCAGCCTGCCGGGCACGAACTATCAGCTCCGAGCCACGAGCGGCGCTCTTACGTCGGCCGACAGCGACCCCTTCGACATCGTCAGTGCCGACGCCGACGCGCCGATCGTGAACTGCACTGTACCCAATCCGAACCTATGGTATGGCGCCAACGTGAACGTCCCGTGCACAGCATCGGACGCGTCCGGTCTCGCCAACCCGAGCGCCGACGCCTCGTTCACACTCTCGACCAGCGTCGGCCCGAACAACGAGACCGCGACGGCCGGCACCGGCAGCCGCTCGGTCTGCGACGCGCTCACCAACTGCGTCACCATCGGCCCGTACTCCTTCAAGGTCGACCGCAAGGCGCCCGACGTCACCTGCGGCAGCGCCGATGGCAGCTGGCACGCAAGTGATGCCATGATCCACTGCACCAGCATCGATGGCGGGTCCGGCGTGACGCCTGGCGGCGAGGGTCTCGATCTGACCACCAGCGTCCCGGCCAATACCGAGACCGCGAACGCGGCCACGGGAAGCCAGAGCGTCACCGACCTGGTCGGTAACAGCGCCACCGCCGGCCCGATCAGCGGCAACAAGGTGGACAAGAAGGCCCCGGCGGTGAGCTGCGACGCCGCCGACGGCATCTGGCACGGCGATGACGTTTCGATTCATTGCACCGCGACCGATGGCGGCTCCGGCGTCGCCACGGGCGGGGCGTCGTTCAACCTGACCACCAACGTGGCGACCGGCAACGAGACCGCGAACGCTCAGACCGGCGACCGCGAAGTCACCGACGTGGTCGGCAATAGCGCCACCGCCGGCCCGATCGGCGGCAACCAGGTGGACAAGAAGGCCCCGCAGTTCACCTGCGAGGCCGCGCCGGCCGCATGGTCCGCCAACGACGTGACCCGCGACTGCATCGCGGTGGACGGCGGATCGGGTGTCGCGCCCTCGAGCGACGGGACGTTCAGCCTGCACACCAGCGTAAGCGCAGGCGCCGAGACGGCGACCGCGCAGACCGACAGCAAGCAGCTGGCGGACGCGGTCGGCAACAAGGCGACTGCCGGCCCCCTGGGCAACAACAAGGTGGACAAGAAGGACCCGGAGGTGACCTGCGGGAACGCCGATGGAGACTGGCATGCCAACGACGTGTCGATCGGCTGCACCGCGTCCGACGGCGGCTCCGGCCTCGCCGTGCTCGGTGATGCGAGCTTCAACCTGCTCACCAGCGTGGCGGCTAATACCGAGACCGCCAATGCCTCGACCAACTGGCACGACGTGGCCGACGCCGTCGGTCACACCGTGACCGCCGGCCCGGTGACCGGCAACAAGGTGGACAAGAAGGCTCCGGCGGTGAGCTGCGGCCCGGCCGACGGCAACTGGCACGGCAACAACGTCGCCGTCGGCTGCACCGCGACCGACGGTGGCTCCGGTCTCAAGGTGGCCGGGGACGCGAGCTTCAATCTGGTGACCACCGTAGCCATGGGCGACGAGACCAGCAACGCCTCGACCAGCAGCAAGGCGGTGCTGGACGCTGTGGGCAACAGCAGCACCGCCGGCCCGGTGTCCGGCAACAAGGTCGACCGCAAGGCCCCGCAGGTCGTCTGCGGCACTGCGGATGGCCTCTGGCACGCCAGCGATGTGTCGATCGGCTGCACCGCGACCGACGGCGGCTCCGGCCTCGCCGACAACGGCGACGCCAGCTTTGACCTCAACACCATCGTGGCCGCCGGCACCGAGACCGCTAATGCATCGACCGGCAGCAAGCCGGTGCTGGACGAGGTGGGCAATAGTGCGACCGCCGGCCCGGTGGGCGGTAACCAGATCGACAAGAAGGGCCCGACCCTGAGCCTCACCTGCCCGAACGCGCCGCTGCTGCTCAATCAGCCGGCCAGCGCGACCTGGAACGCCGCTGACGGCGGCTCCGGCGTGGCCTCGGGCTTCGGCACCGGCAGCTTCTCGGTGCCGACCGGAACCGTCGGTCCCCACAGCGCGACCGCGGTGGCGGGGCTCTCGCACGACAACGTGGGCAACCTGAGCACCGCATCGGCGCCCTGCGGCTAC
>DASSML010000062.1:0-6677 GCA_035688895.1 Gemmatimonadales bacterium | reverse complement strand
GTGGACGCGGCGTACGCCGGCCCCGCCGCGATCGTGCCCGAGCTGCGATGGATTCTGGATGGAGTGGCCCATGCCGATAGCGTGGTCCTCAACCCGCACAAGTGGCTGCTGACCAACTTCGACTGCACCGCCTACTACGTCCGGGATCCCGCCGCGCTCCTGGGCGCGTTCCAGGCCAGCCCCGAGTATCTGCGGACCGCGTACGACCCGGAGGTCGTCAACTTTCGAGACTGGGGGATCCAGCTCGGCCGGCGCTTCCGGGCGCTCAAGCTCTGGTTCGTGCTGCGGAGCTACGGAGTGGAGGGCCTCCAGGCGATGATCCGGCGGCACGTGGCGCTGGCCCACGAGCTCGAGGGCTGGATTCGGCAGCAGCGCGACTTCGAGGTGATGGCGCCGGTGCCGCTCGGCCTGGTGTGCTTTCGCTACCGCCCCTCCGGCCTGAGCGAGGCCGAGGTGGACGAGCTCAACCGCCGTCTGCTCGAGCGGGTGAACGCGACCCGCCGGGTCTTCCTCACCCACACCCGGCTCGGGGGTCGATACGCCATCCGCCTGGTGGTGGGACAACGGGGCACCGAGCGCCGCCACGTCGAGGAAGCGTGGGGACTGCTCCGCGACGGGGCGAAGCAGCTCTAGGGGGCGTAGAGGATCGGTGAGACCGCTCCGGAGTCGAAGATGGTGTTGGCTCGGGCGGACCACCCCGGCCGTCGCACCCGGGGAATGCCGAGCGCGCGCTGCAGGGTGTCGAGCGCGAGCGCTGTCGGCGGGGCCCGGAGATTGCCGGCGTCAGCCGGCGAGCGCGGCGGTGCTGAGCGAGGGGAGGAGGGGGCGGAGATAGTGGCCGGTGTGCGAATCAGGAATCTCGGCGACGGCCTCGGGCGTTCCCTGAGCGACCAATCGCCCGCCGGCGTCACCGGCGTCGGGACCGAGATCGATCACCCAGTCGGCGCGCTTGATCACGTCGAGGTGATGCTCGATGACGACCACCGTGTGTCCCGCGTCGACCAGCCGGTCGAGCACCTGGATCAGCACCCGCACGTCGTCGAGATGGAGCCCCGTGGTGGGCTCATCGAGGATGTAGAGCTTGCGGCCTTCCCGCTTGCCGGCCTGGATCAGCTCCCGGGCGATCTTGAGCCGCTGCGCCTCGCCGCCCGACAGCGTGGTGGCCGGCTGTCCCAAGCGCAGGTAGCCGAGCCCGACCTGCTGCAGGTGCCAGAGCGCCGTGCCGAGCCTCGGCTGGTGACGGAATCGGGCGATGGCCTCGTCCACCGTCCACTGCAGCACGTCGTGGATGGAGTTGCCCTGAATCCGCACGTCCAGCACGTCGCGCCGGTACCGGGTGCCGCCGCAGGCCTCGCAGGGCACGAACACGTCCGCCAGGAAGACCATCTCCACCTGCACGTGCCCCGCGCCCTCGCACTCCTCGCACCGTCCGCCGGGCAGGTTGAACGAGAAGGTGGCCGCATTGTACTTCCGCTGCCGCGCCAGCGGCTGGGCCGCGAACAGCTCGCGGATCTCATCGAACGCCTTGATGTAGGTGATCGGATTGGACCGTGGGGAGCGACCGATGGGAGACTGGTCGATGAGCACCACGTCGTTGAGCAGCTCCCATCCGGTGAGCGAGGCGACCGTGCCGACGGCCTCCCCCAGGTGCGACTTGGCCGAGTGCTCTCCGTGGAGCCGGCGCTCCAGATTCCGGTAGACCACGTCGTACAGCAGCGTGCTCTTGCCGGAGCCGCTCACGCCGGTGACCGCGGTGAGGGTGCCGAGCGGGATGTCCACATCCACTCCGCGGAGGTTGTGCAGCTCGGCGCCGCGGACCCGGAGCCAGAGCGGTCCGGTCACCCGCCTGAGGCTGGGCACGGCGATGCGCTTCTGCCCGGTCAGGTATTGGCCGGTGAGCGACTCCGTGGCCTGGGCCACCGGTCCTGCGTGAACCACCTGTCCGCCGCGATCGCCCGAGCCGGGGCCGAGCTCGAGCATGAAATCCGCCTGCTGCACGGCGGCGAGGTCGTGCTCCACCACCACCACCGTGTTTCCCGCGTCGCGCAACCGCCGCAGCAGCGCCAGGAGCCGGTCGGTGTCGCGCGGATGGAGTCCGACCGACGGCTCGTCCAGCACGTAGAGCGTGTCGACCAGGCGCGCACCCAGGGCGTTGGAGAGGGAGATCCGCTGGGCCTCACCGCCTGATAGGGTGCGGGTCTGCCGGGCGAGGGTCAGATAGCCCAGGCCGACGTCACTCAGGAAGCCGAGCCGGGCGTCGAGCTGCTCCAGGATCAGCTGGGCCACCTCGCGCTCGAACGCCGGCAGGTCGAGCTCCGCGAGCCAGCGGGAGATGCCGTCCACCGACCGGGCCGCTACCGTGGCGATGGTCTCCTCGCCGATGCGGACCGCCAGCGCGTCGGGGTTGAGGCGGGTGCCGCCGCACTCGGCGCAGGTGTGGGCGAGCTGATACTGCCGGAGGAAGACCCGGATGTACTGCTTGTAGCGCTTCTCTTCCAGGCCCTTGAGGAAGGGAAAGATCCCGACGTAGCGCCCCTTCCGGCCGTAGAGCAGGTCGCGCCGATGCCCGGCCTTGAGCTTGTGCCAGGGCTTGGCCGGATCGGCGCCGATGCTGCGGGCGAACTCGAGCAGCATCTTTCGGCGGCTCTCGTAGCGCGGCTTGGTCCAGGGATCGATCGCCCCTTGGGCCAAGCTGAGCTCGGGGTTGCAGACCACCAGCGACTCGTCGTACTCCAGCACCGCCCCGAAGCCGTTGCAGTTGGGGCAAGCGCCGCGGGGATTGTTGAAGGAGAAGAGGGCGGGGGTCACCACCGCCGCGGGCGTGTCGCAGGCGCTGCAGGCGGGAGACCGGGTGAAGCGCAGCCGCCCGCCATCGTGCAGCGCGAGGGCGATCCCCTCGCCCTCCTGGAACGCAGTCGCCACCGCCTCACTCAGCCGGCCCAGGGCGCCCTCATCCGCGGTGAGCCGGTCCACCACCACGAGCAGCTCCGCGGCACGGGTCAGATCGAGTCCCTCGGGAAGCTCGTCCAGATGGTAGGCCACGCCGTCGGCGACGATCCGGACGAAGCCGAGCGCGCGGAGGTTTTCCACCACCGCGGCATGGGCCAGCCGCGCGATGGGTGGGAGCGGAAAGGCGATCTGGACCCGGCCAGTGACGCCGGCGACGATGTCGTCGGCGGCAGATTGGGGCGTGTCCCGCCGGACGGGACCACCGCAGGCCCGGCACCAGCTCCGTCCCACCCGGGCCCAGAGGAGGCGGAGATAGTCGTAGACCTCGGTCGCGGTGCCGACGGTGGACCGGCTGGAGACCGTCGGGTTGCGCTGCTCGATGGCCACCGACGGCGCGATGCCCTCGAGCCGGTCCACCAGGGGCTTGGGCATCCGCTCCAGGAACTGCTTGGCGTAGGTGGAGAGCGACTCGATGTACCGCCGCTGCCCCTCGGCGTACAGCGTATCAAAGGCGAGACTGCTCTTGCCTGAGCCAGAGGGTCCGGTGATGACCGTGAGCGCGCGGTGGGGCAGCTCGACGGTGATGCCCTGCAGATTGTGCTGGCGAGCGTTGACGATGCGGATGACGGAATCGGCCACGGGGGAAGGATAGCGGGGTGGGAGAGTTCGGGAAAGTTTCGGGAGGGGCGGACTGACAGACGGACAGACGGACAGACGGACAGACACACGGGCGTAGGGCGCAGGGCGCTACGAGACGATGCCATCGGTCCCACCTACGCGGACCACGAAGTCTCCACTGTCCGCCTGTCCGCCTGTCCGCCCTGTCCGCCCGCCCGTGCGCCCGTGCGCCCGTCCGCCTACTTTTCCCCCCTCATGTCCCGCCTTCTCACCCCGAAGTTCCTCCTCCGCGGCTTCGAGTTCTCGGTGCTCGCCTCCCTGGTGGGCTTCGGAATCACCCTGCTCTACGGCAACAACTTGCCGGCCTTCCTCAGGGGGCTCGGGCACATCCACATAGGCTGGGTCGCGGCGGGGATCGTGCTGGCCTCGCTCGACTGGATCGGCGGGGGACTTCGGCTCTGGATCTGCGCGCGCCACGTGCTCCCTCGACCCTCGCTCAAGGGCTCGATACTGGCCGGCGGCATGGGCGCGTGGGCGGGGTTCATTACGCCACTCAACTCGGGCGCCGGCCCGATGACGATGTACACCCTCCGGCGCTACGGCATCCCACTCCCGGTCGGGATAGCCGCGACGTTCATGAGCTTCGTGTCGACGGTGCTCTTCTTCGCCATCGCGGGGCCGCTGGCCGTGACGTTCGGGGCCGGCAAGGGGCTCGGCCAGCGGGGGAACGTCCTCGGGCTGTCGCTGCTCGACTTGTTCAAAGGCAGCCTGACGATCGTCGCCGGCATCGGCGTCCTGATGGCGATCGTCATCTTCTTTCCCCGCATGGTTCGCGACCTGATCCACCGGGCCGCCGAAGGGATCGGACGGCGGAGCCGGCGGATGGGCGAGCGGCTGGAGCGGGTGCAGCAGGGCATCGACGAGCTGCACGAGAGTGTGGTGGCGTTCAACAGCCCGGGGGGGTGGCTGGCGCTCTTCTGGAGCACGCTGCTGAGCGCGCCGTCACATGCCAACAAACTGCTCGCCGGGTACGTCGCGCTGCGCGCCCTGGGCCTTCACGCCAACTTCGTGGACATCCTGCTGCTGCAGACGCTGGTGATGTTCCTGCTGTACTTCGCCCCCACGCCGGGAGCCTCCGGCATCGGCGAGGTGCTCTCGGCCGCGGTCATGTCTTCCTACGTGCCGCGGGAGCTCACGCCGATCTACATCCTGCTCTGGCGGCTGACCCTCACCTACTGGACCCTCGGCTTCGGGTTCGTGGTGTTCTCGGGCTGGGTCCGCCACGGGCTCAAGTCGATCGGGCAGGATTCGCTGGCCGAGCCGGAGCGGACCGAAGCGGGGGCGAGAGCATGAGCGAGGAGCTGGAAACCGGCGCCCCGGGGTACGACGCCGGGATCATGCGGCGGCTGCTGGCGTACCTCCGTCCCTATCGCTGGCAGACCGCCGCGGCCGTGCTCCTGCTCCTCATCCAGTCGGGCCTGGCTCTGATCGGCCCCCGCCTCACCGAGCACGCGCTCGACGTGGCAATCCCCCACGCCGATCGCGGGCTCCTGACTCTCCTGGCCGGGCTCTACCTGGGGACTCTCCTGGCCGAGTTCGTGGTCGAGTACGGGGGCACCCTGCTCACCACGCTGGTCGGCCAGCGGGTGATGTACGACCTCCGGATGGAGATCTTCTCCCAGCTCCAGCGGCTCAGCATCGCGTTCTTCGACCACAATCCGGTCGGGCGGCTGATGACCCGGGTCACCTCGGACGTGGAGACCTTGAACGAGCTCTTCTCCTCCGGCGTCGTGACCCTCTTCGGCGACCTCTTCACCCTCCTCGCCATCATGGGCATGATGCTGGCCATCGACTGGCGGCTCGCCCTGGTGACCTTCTCGGTGATTCCGCTGGTGTGGCTCACCGCGCATGTCTTCCGCCGAAGGGTGCGGGAGGCCTTCCGCGACATCCGGATCCGTCTGGCCCGGCTCAACGCCTACCTGCAGGAGCGGCTCACCGGGATGCGGGTGGTGCAGCTGTTCGGCCGGGAAGAGGCGTCCGCCCAGCGGTTCGCCGAGCTCAACCGCGACCACCTGGGGGCGCATCTCCGGTCGATCACGGTCTACGCGGTCTTCTTTCCGATGGTCGAGCTGCTGACCTCGGTCGCCATGGCGCTGCTGCTGTGGTACGGCGGGCTCCGCGTGCTGGACGGGACGCTCACCGTCGGCGTGCTCGCGGCGTTCATCCAGTACACCCGCCGCTTCTTCCAGCCGCTGCAGGACCTGTCGGAGAAGGTGAACCTGCTGCAGAGCGCCATGGCCTCCTCGGAGCGGGTGTTCGCACTGCTGGACGAGCCGGTCACGGTGCGGGAGCCGGCCGCGCCGCGGTCGCTGCATCGGCCGGTGCGGGGCGAGGTCCGCTTCGAGGAAGTCTGGTTCCGCTATTCCCCCGAGGGACCGTGGGTGCTGCGCGACATCACCTTCACCGCCTCGCCCGGGCGCACCGTCGCCCTGGTGGGACACACCGGGGCGGGGAAGACCACGATCGTGAGCCTGCTGCTCCGGTTCTACGACCCGGAGCGGGGCCGGATCACGGTGGACGGAGTGGACATCCGGGAGCTCCCGACGGCGCAGCTCCGCTCGCTGATCGGCTTCGTGCAGCAGGATCTTTTCCTCTTTACCGGCGACATCCTGCACAACCTGACCCTGGATGCCCCCATCGCGGCGGGCCAGGCGCACGAGGCCGCCCGCCGGGTCGGGGCGGATCGGTTCATCAACCGCCTGCCGGATACCTATGGCCATCGACTGGGTGAGCGCGGCCGGAGCCTGAGCGTGGGGGAGCGGCAGCTGCTCAGCTTCGCCCGGGCGTTGGCGCTCGATCCGGCAATCCTGGTGCTGGACGAAGCCACCAGCTCGGTCGACGCAGAGGCGGAGGCGCAGATCCAGGCCGCGATCGCCGAGCTGATGGCGGGGCGCACCAGTCTGGTCGTCGCGCACCGTCTCAGCACCATTCTCCACGCCGACGAGATCCTGGTGATGCACCACGGCGAGATCCGGGAGCGGGGCACCCACCGGGACCTGCTGGCGGCCGGCGGGCTCTACCAGCGGCTCTACCAACTCCAGCTGCGTGGC
>DASSML010000061.1:0-2084 GCA_035688895.1 Gemmatimonadales bacterium | reverse complement strand
ACCTCCGACCCGGAGCAACATGCCCGAGTCCCGGCCCGGTCGCCGGGTCGCCGTCGTGGCCGGCGTGCGCACCCCATTCGCCAAGAGCGGCACCGTGCTGCGCGACGCCTCCGCCACGGCCCTCGCCCGCCACGCCGCGCGCGAGCTGCTCTATCGGAGCGAGATCGACGGCCGGGAGATCGACGAAGTCATCTGGGGTCAGGTCGTCCCGTCGGTTCAGGCGCCCAACGTCGGGCGCGAGGTGAGTCTCCTCCCGCAGTTCCTCCCCAGCGTCCCGGCCTACACCCTGAACCGCGCCTGCGCCTCCGGCGCTCAAGCCATCACCAACGCCGCCGACCAGATCGCCCTGGGCCACGCCGACGCCATCCTCGCCGGCGGGGTCGAGACGCTGAGCGACATTCCCATCCTCCACTCCCGCCGGATGAGCCGCATCCTGGTCGACGCGGGCAAGGCGAAGACGCTCGCCGGCCGGGCCGCGGCCTTCGGGCGGATCCGCCCGGCCGACCTGGTGCCGGTCACCCCCGCGATCGCCGAGCCCAGCACCGGCGAGACGATGGGCCAGAGTGCGGAGAAGATGGCCAAGGAGAACGGCATCACCCGCCAGGCGCAGGACGAGCTGGCGCTGATGAGCCACCGCCGGGCCGCGGCCGGGGCCCAGGATGGTCGCATGGCCGCGGAGATCGCCGCCTGGTTCGCCGGCGCGGCGATGGACCAGCCGGTGACGGTGGACAACGGCATCCGGGCCGAGACCTCGATGGAGGCGCTCGCCGCGCTGAAGCCGGTCTTCGACCGCCGCTACGGCTCGGTCACGGCCGGCAACTCGTCCCCTCTCACCGACGGCGCCGCCGCCGTGCTGCTCATGGCCGAGGAGAAGGCCGAGGCGCTCGGCTACGCGCCGCTCGCCTATCTCCGGAGCTACGCCGTCGCGGCGGTGGATCCGGGCTGGCAGCTCCTCATGGGCCCGGTCTACGCCGTGCCCAAGGCGCTGGAGCGCGCCGGCCTCGGCTGGAGCGATCTCGGCCTGATCGAGATCCACGAGGCCTTCGCCGCCCAGGTGTTGAGCAACGTGCAGGCGTGGGGCTCCGCCGCCTGGGCCGAGCGCCTCGGGCTCTCCGGTCCCGTCGGCCAGGTGGACTGGGGGATCACCAACGTGATGGGGGGCTCTATAGCGGTCGGCCATCCCTTCGCGGCCACCGGCTGCCGCCTGGTCACCACGCTGGCCAACGAGATGAAACGGCGCGACGTGCAGTTCGGCCTGATCTCGATCTGCGCCCAGGGCGGGATGGGCTTCGCCCTGGTGCTGGAGCGGGACGGCTAGCGGTGTCGGCCTTTACCACCGAGGTGCGCGACGGGATCGCGGTCGTGACCTTCGACCTGCCCGGCGAGCCGGTCAACAAGCTCAACGCCGCGGTGAAGGTCGAGTTCGAAGCGCTGCTCATCCGCATCCGCGACGACGCCGAGATCCGCGCGGTGGTGCTGATCTCCGGCAAGCCCGACAATTTCATCGCCGGTGCCGACATCGAGGAGTTCACCGCGCTCACCACCCAGGCCGAGGCGGAGCGGTTGAGCTTCGAGGGGCAGGAGATGGTGAGCCGGGTCGAGACGCTGCCCAAGCCGGTCGTCGCCGCGATCCATGGCGCCTGCCTCGGCGGCGGCCTCGAGCTCGCCCTGGCCTGCTCCTACCGCATCGCCACCGATCATCCCAAGACCCAGCTCGGCCTCCCCGAAGTGCAGCTCGGCCTCATTCCCGGCGCCGGCGGGTGCCAGCGGCTGCCGCGGCTCATCGGCGCGCGGGCCGCACTCGACATGATCCTCACCGGCAAGAGCGAGCGCGGGGCCAAGGCGCTCCGGCTCGGGCTTTCCGGCCCCGTGGGGGAAGTGGACTGGGGCATCACCAACGTGATGGGGGGCTCGATCGCCATCGGACATCCGTTCGCGGCCACCGGATGCCGGCTGATCACCACGCTCGCCAACGAGATGAAGCGGCGCGACGTGCAGTTCGGCCTGATCTCGATCTGCGCTCAGGGCGGGATGGGCTTCGCCCTGGTGCTGGAGCGGGACGGCTAGCGGTGTCAGCCTTCACC
>DASSML010000060.1:0-7937 GCA_035688895.1 Gemmatimonadales bacterium | reverse complement strand
CTACCTGGTCGAGGGCGACTCCGCCGGCGGCAGCGCCAAGCAGGCGCGGAAGCGGGAGTTCCAGGCCATCCTGCCGCTTCGAGGCAAGATCCTCAACGTGGAGAAGGCCCGGATCGACAAGATCCTGAGCAACGAAGAGATCCGGGCGATGATCACGGCGATCGGCACCGGGGTGAAGGACGACTTCAAGCTGGAGGACGCCCGGTACCACAAGATCGTGCTCATGACCGACGCCGACGTGGACGGGGCCCACATCCGGACCCTGCTGCTGACGTTCTTCTTCCGGCAGATGCAGGAGCTGATCGAGGCCGGCTATGTCTACATCGCCCAGCCGCCGCTCTACCGGGTGGCCAAGGGGAAGGAAATCTTCTACGCCTACAGCGAGGGCGAGCGGGACGAGTACACCAAGCGGCTGTCGGGCGACGGCAAGGGGAACGTGAACATCCAGCGCTACAAGGGCCTGGGCGAGATGAACCCGGACCAGCTGTGGGATACGACCATGGACCCGGAGAAGCGAACCGTGCTCCGGGTGACGATGGAGGACGCCGTGGAGGCCTCGAACCTGTTCGACCGGCTGATGGGCGACGAGGTCGAGCCCCGGCGCCAGTTCATCGAGCAGAACGCGAAGTACGTGACTAACCTGGACGTGTGATCCTGGCCGCGGGGCCTGCCGTGCGAAGGGGGCGTGGCCATGGCGGCCACGCCCCCTCGTCGTGGTAGCCAGGCCGCAAGGCGTTACACCAAAACGCCTTGCCGCGACCACGGCCCCTTAGCCATCCTAAGATGTCGATTTCGATCTGCCCCGTTCGATGTGTAGGTGAAGGGAGCGGCGAATGACCCTCCCTGCCACCCTGAGATGTCTGGAGACGTTATGCGAGTCATGGTGATCGTGAAGGCGACCGAGAGTTCCGAGGCCGAAAAGCTCCCGATGACCGGCCACGAGGAAATGTTCGAGGCGATGGGGAAGTACAACGAAGAGTTGGTCAAGGCGGGGATCATGCTCGCCGGCGATGGCCTCAAGCCCAGCCGGTTCGGGAAGCGGATCCACTTCAACGGGACCAAGCGGTCGGTCACCGACGGGCCGTTCGCCGAGACCAAGGAGCTGGTCGCCGGGTTCTGGATCTGGAACGTCCGGTCGATCGAGGAGGCGGTCGAGTGGGCCAAGCGGTGCCCGAACCCCATGCCGGGGCCGAGCGACCTCGAGATCCGTCCCTTCTTCGAGGCCGAGGACTTCTCCCCCGAGATCGCGGCGCAGGACAAGGCGCTGCGCGAGAAGCTCAGCCAGGCGGCCAAGTAAGCCGTGGTCACGGCTCGACGGCGAGGGTGTTTGGCACCCTCGCCGTCCTCCGTGCGCCTTCCTGGCACTACTGCACGTCGAGACTCACGCCCCGGAAGGTGAAGCCAAGCTGCACCGGGTTGTCGAACCCCTGGTACCAGTATGTCGCGATCCAGGTGTCCGTGCCGGCGCTCGCGACTAGAGTTCCGAACCCGTCCGCCGCGTTCGACGCCAGCCCGGACCGGGTCATGTGACAGGTGGAATTCCGCGGCAGAACCTCATCACCAAGCCCGCAGCTCACGTGGAACGTGTCCAGTCGACGCGACTTGTTCGGGGCGGTGAACGTCCCTCCCTGCTCGAGTCGGAGCTCGACCCAGACCTCGGACGTCTGCTGATGGCCGTTGGCGATATCGATGTTGTAATTGAACCTGCCGCCCTCGAGGACCAGCGGTGACGGGAACGAGGTGTAGTCGGGCGACGCGGTGATGATCTTGCTCGGCGGGCTGCCTTGCCCCTTCCCCTTGAGCGCGGGGGAGGTGCTCGCGGTCGGGCCGTCGGACTCGCAGGCGGCCATGCCGAGGACCAAGGCCATGCACAACGCCGGCAGGTACGGTCGGGAGGCAAACATTGCGCAACTCCTGTGGGGGTCAGGGTAGAGCCGGTGGATGGGGCTGGTACCCTGGGAATCGAAATCGGGCGGCGATTGCTGACATCGCCGCCCGAAGGCCCCCCATGCCCGTCCCAAACGGGCGATCGTCAACCTTCAGCCGTGGCCCGCCTTACCCAGTCCGCCGCACCGGCCGTCCGATGATGATGGTGATGTTGTCGTGCCCGCCGCCATCGAGTGCATCCTGCAGCAGGGCCTCACACGCCTGCTTGGCCGACGTCATCGACAGCAGCCGCTCCCGGATCCGCTCGTCGCTCACGTGCCCGGTGAGCCCGTCGCTGCAGAGCATGCCCACGCTGTCCCATTCGGACAGCATCCGTGTCACCACCGGCGCGCTCTGCTTGCCCCCGATGGAGCTCGACAGCAGGTGGGAAAGCCGGCTGTTCTGGGCATCCGCCCGGGTGAGCACGCCGGCGTCGATGAGATCCTGCGCCATGGTCTGATCGCGGGACACCTGGGTCAGCATCCCCCGCCGCAGGAGGTAGCAGCGGCTGTCCCCCACCTGGAGGAGATAGCCGCGGGGCCAGATGCCGATCCACAGGGTCAGCGTGGTGGCCATGCCGACCCGATCGGGGTCGTCCTCGGAGTGGCGCCGCAGGTCTTCATGCGAGTGGTGGGCGGCTTCCTGCAACCGCTCCAGAAACGCGGAGTCGTCCGTCACATCACTGGTCTGAAAGGCGCGAACCGCGTCGGTCACATACCGGGTGACGCGCTCCAGCGCCAGCCGGCTCGCCTCCTCCCCCTTGAGACCCCCGCCGACCCCGTCGGCCACCATGGCCAGGAACGCCAGACGCTCGGAACCTTCATTCAGCACTCCCGGATCGGGCAGACTGGTGTTGACGACGACGAGTAGCTTCTGCAGGGCGCAGATCGCGAAGTGATCCTGATTCTCCTTGCGAACCAGGCCGGGGTGGGTGAGGCCGTAGACATCCACCTCCTCGTCTCTCGGCTTCCGGGCGGTGGCGGGGTTGATCACGGTCGCGGTTGAGCTGGTCATCTCCCCGTTCTCCAGCGATTCGAGGTGGTCGCCACGAGGCATCCTTCCCCAACTTACATCGCGATCGGCCTCCGCACACCGCCCGGACCCGCCGCGGCGCCGGAAGCCCGGCGTCTTTGCCGAGTGCCACCCTTGATCGTCACATCTTGACAATCAAGATGACGACGCTATCATGGGGCCATGGACCAGCCCAACACCGATCTCATCCAGGGCACGCTCGACATGCTCATTCTCAAGACCCTGAGCCTCGAGCCGATGCACGGATACGGCATCGCCCGCCGCATCGAGCAGGTCTCCCGCAGCGTCTTCAAGGTCAACCCCGGGTCCCTCCTCACCGCCCTGCAGCGACTCGAGCGCTCCGGCTGGGTGGACGCCGAGTGGCGGCAGACGGAGAATGCACGCCGGGCCAAGATCTACCGGCTCACCCGGGCCGGTCGGAAACAGCTCGCCGCCGAAACGGAAGACTGGGGCCGCCGCAGCGCCGCGGTGGCCCGCCTGCTCGGCGCGGAGGGCTAGCTCGTGTCGCTCTGGCGGCAGCTGAGCCGCGGCGTTCGGGTGCTGTTCCGCCGCGGGCAGGCCGACCGGGAGCTCGACGCCGAGCTGGAGCATTGGCTCGACCAGGCCGCCGCCGACCTGGCGGCCCCGGGGCTCTCCCCGGAGGAGGCCAGGCGCGCCGCGCGACTCCAGGTCGGCAGCGCCCTCGCGGCGCGGGAGGAGGTACGCGACCACGGGTGGGAAAGCGTGGTGGGCGGGGCGGCGGCGGATCTCCGGTACGCACTCCGGCGGCTGCGGAAGGACGCGGCCTTCGCGACCATCGCCGTCCTAACGCTGGCGCTCGGCATCGGCGCAGCCACCTCCATCTTCAGCGCGGTCAACCCGGTCCTCTTCGAGCGGCTGCCCTACCCCGACCCGCAGCGTCTCATGACGATCTCGGAGGTCGGGAGCATGACCGCCCGGATCGACGTCACCTACGGGACCTTTCGCGAAGTGGCGCAACGGAGCCACGCCTTCGCCTCGCTGGCGGTGTTCAAGGTCTGGCAACCCACCCTGGGCGGCCTGGACATGCCCGAGCGCCTCGACGCCCAGCGGGTGACGGCCGGCTACTTCCGGACCCTGGGCGTTCCGCCGGCGCTGGGGCGCGACTTCACCCGCGCGGACGATCGGCCGAACGGCCCCAACGTCGTGGTCCTCGGCCATGCATTGTGGCGGCGCCTCGGCGGGGATGCCGGAATCCTTGGCCGCACCGTGACGCTGGACGACACGCCGTACACCGTCGTCGGCGTGATGCCCGCAGGCTTCGAGAACCTCCTGGCACCCTCGGCCCAGGTCTGGGCGCCGCTCCAGTACGGCGAGTCGTTCGCGCCCGACAGCCGGGCCTGGGGGCATCATCTCCGCATGGTGGGCCGGCTCCGGGCCGGAGTGGATCGCGATGGGGCGGCCCGGGAGCTCGCGAGCATCGCCTCCTCACCCCTCCCCGAGCTACCCAGAGTTCCCTGGGCCGATCTCAGCCTGGGCCTGGTGCCGACCTCCCTGCGGGACGAGGTGACCCAGGCGGTGCGGCCGGCGCTGCTCGCCGTCATCGCCGCGGTCGTCCTGCTGCTCGCGATCACGGTCGTGAACGTGACCAATCTGCTGCTCGCCCGCGGGGCGCAGCGCCAGGGGGAGTTCGCGCTGCGGTCGGCACTCGGAGCCGGGCGAGGCCGGCTGGTACGTCAGGCCCTCATCGAGAGCCTGGTGCTCGCGATCCTGGGCGGCGGGCTCGGCCTGGTGGTCGCCAAGGTCGGCGTGCGGGCCCTCGTGGCGCTGAGCCCGGCAGGCCTGCCACGAATCCATGCCATTCACGTAGATACCGCGGTGCTGGCGTTCGCCTGTGCGTTGACCGCCATCGTAGGGATCGGCGTGGGCCTCGTTCCGGCGCTCCAGGCCTCTGCACCCGCGCTGAGGTCCGGCGTGGAACGGACTTCCCGGCGCTCGTCGGGCGACTTCCGGCGCACCCGGGGATCGCTGGTGGTGGCCGAGGTGGCGCTCGCCCTCGTCCTGCTCGTGAGCGCGGGCCTCCTGCTGCGGAGCCTCTCCCGCCTGCTCACCGTGGACACCGGCTTCGACGACGCTCCGCTGCTCACGATGCAGGTGCAGGTCACCGGCCACCGCTACGACGGAGACAGCGTGCGCTACGGATTCCTGCAGCGCAGCCTCGAGGCCGTACGCGCCGTGCCGGGCGTGACCGCTGCGGCGTACACCAGCCAGCTGCCCCTGAGCAACGACCTGGACATCTACGGCGTGCATCTCGAAACCGAGGCCGATCCGGCGAACGACGGTGCGGCGCTCCGCTACGCCGTCACCCCCGCCTACTTCACCACGATGGGCATTCCGCTGCGCGCGGGCAGGCTGCTGGACGAGCACGACGGCCCGGCCAGTCCCCGCGCCGTCGTGGTGAGCCAGGCCTTCGCGAGGTCTGCGTTTCCCGGCGGGAACCCGATCGGCCAGCGGCTCCGGTTCGGCAACCCCGAGGGCGACTGGTACACCGTCGTCGGCGTGGTCGGTGACGTGCGGCAGACGGCGCTGGGGCTCACGACCGCGAACGCCGTGTACGTCACGCCCACGCAGTGGCATTGGGTGGATCGGCAGATGTCGCTCGTGGTTCGTGGGGCGCCGACTGCCGCGACGCTCGCTCCCGCCGTCCGGGCCGCGATCTGGTCGGTGGACAAGGACCAGCCGGTCATGCGGGTCGCCACGATGCGCGAGCTGGTGGCAGCTTCGGTGGCCGACCGGCACTTCGCGCTCGTCGTGTTCGAGGTATTCGGGGCGGCGGCGCTGGGGCTCGCCGCGATCGGGCTCTACGGCATCCTCTCGGTCAGCGTGACCGAGCGCACCCGCGAAATCGGCGTGCGCACCGCGCTGGGAGCGCCGTCACGGGAGATCCTCGGACTGGTACTGCGGCAGGGGATGGCGCTGACCGGTGTGGGTGTCGCGCTGGGGCTGGTGCTGGCCTGGGCGGCGAGCCGCTCGCTCGCGGCGTTGCTCTTCGATCTGGCGCCGCTCGACCCGATCACGTACGCGGGAGTCGTGGGACTGCTGCTTGGCGTGTCGGCCGTCGCCTGCTGGGGACCGGCCTGGCGGGCGGCGCGACTGGATCCGGCGCTCGCCCTGAGAGCGGAATAAGGCGAGGTCTGTCGGCTGCTCGTACCACGGCGGCTCAGCTCTCCTCCGTCCCCCGATCTTCCCCCGACAGCGCCCGCTGCAGCCACGCCCGCGCCTTCACCCAGTCCCGCCGCACCGTCCGCTCCGACACCCCCAACGCGGCGGCGATGTCGGCCTCCTCCATCCCCCCGAAGAACCGGCACTCGATCACCTGCCGCTGCCGGGGCTCGAGCTGCTCCAGCGCCTCGTTCAGCGACAACAGGTCCTCCACCGACGCGTCCACCGGCTCCGCGGCGTCGCCCAGGGTGGCGTAGATGATCCCCCCGCCCCGCTTGGCCGCCTTCCGGCGACGGGCGTAATCCACCAGCACCTGGCGCATCGCCCGGGCCGCGATGGCCAGGAAGTGGGCCCGGTTGGCCGCGTTGGCGGCGCCCGAGCCGGCGAGCTTCAGATACGCCTCGTGGAGGAGACCGGTCGTCTGGAGTGTGTGTCCCCCGCCCTCCCGATCGAGCTGGCGGTGGGCCATCCGGCGCAGGTCCTCGTACACCAGGGGCACCAGTCGGTCGAGCGCCTCGCGATCGCCGTCGCGCGCGAGGTGCAGCAGCCGGGTCACTTCACCCGGATCGACCGGCGGTTCGGACGAAAGGTCGGGCGGCAGCGTCATGGCCTTCTCTGGGGTGGTGGTGCGGAAGGAACGTTACGGTTGCCAGCGCGGGCCGACAAGCGCGGAGCTCAGGGACGGAGCTTCGGCACCGCGCCAGGGCGGGCGACGCCGGGTCCCCAATCGTCACCCGGACGGTCTTCTTCGGGCCGCGCGGAGTCCTCCAGATTCCGGACCTCCCGCTCGGCTTCCTCGAGCACCTCGCGGTCGATCCCGTCGCTGCCATGCAGCCGGGGGCCGGGGTGCCGCCGGTCCCGCCGCAGCCAGATCAGCAGGGCCACCACGAGTACCGCCGAGACCAGCACCGTCTCCACCGCCCCGCCGATGATCGGCACGTCAGGCCTCGTTCAGCGCCTGGACACCGGCAGCGGTGATGCGGTGCGAGATGAGCGGTGTGAGCCGGCCGCTGTCGCCGATGGTGATGGCGACCTCCAGGGCCGCCATGCCGATCGGGATCCCCGCCTCGTCCCGGGCAAACACCGATGCGATCGGGTCGCCCTTCCGCACCGTGTCACCCGGCTTGACCGTGAGCACGAAGCCGACCGTCGGATCGATCTCATCCTCGACGGTGCGGCGTCCCCCGCCAAGCTCGAGGATGCCCCGGCCAAGACGGTGCGGCTCGACGCCGGAGACCACCCCGTCCCGCCAGGCCCGGTAGACCTCCACCGCCCCCGCCTGGGGCAGGATGCCAGGGTCCTCCAGCACCGCGGGATTGCCGCCCTGCGCCTCGATCACCCGGCCGAAGGTCTCGAGCGCGCGTCCGGAGCTCACCGACTCCTCCAGCCGCGCCCGGGCGCTTGCGTGGTCGGACTCGACCCCCGCCTGGAGCAGCATCTCCGCGCCGAGCGCGTAGGTCACCTCCATCAGGTCCGGCGGCCCACCGCCGCGGAGGCCCTCGATCGACTCCTCCACCTCCAGCGTGTGTCCGCAGGCCCGGCCCAGGGGCCGGTCCATCGCGGTCACCAGCGCCATGGTGGGACAGCCGCGCACCTCGCCCAGCTTGATCATGGTCTGGGCCAGCTCGATCGAACGCTCGAGCTCCGGCATGAACGCACCACTGCCGGTCTTCACGTCGAGCACCAGGCCATCCAGGCCTTCGGCCAGCTTCTTGGACATGATGCTGGCCGAGATGAGGGGGATCGATTCCACGGTAGCGGTCACGTCCCGAAGGGCGTAGAGCTTCCGGTCGGCCGGC
>DASSML010000059.1:0-6195 GCA_035688895.1 Gemmatimonadales bacterium | reverse complement strand
ATCATGCATTCCTTCACGAGATGGCAGAGGATTACAATGCCGTCTCTCGTCGCCGCGTGCGCGAGGTCTACCACGATGCGACGTTCGCGAAGGAGAGGTCGCAGGAGCTCTTCAACAGCGGAGTGCTCACTCTGCGCGAGCGCGCGCTCGCCGAGCAGATCTACATCGCGACGATCACCGCTGTCGCGCGGATTGCGCAGCAGGACAGGGAAGAGTACGCCGATATAATGGAAGACCTCGAGGCCACACTCACCGACAGGTATTTCTGCAATTTCTCGCTCTTCCAGTCGTTACCGGATAGCTGGGCGATCGATCAGCTCTTCCCGGTGATGCCGATTCATCGTCTCGACCAGGAGCCGACGCGCCGCGGAACGATTCAGGACGTGACGTGCGACTCGGATGGAAAGATCGAATCGTTCATCGGTGGCAGAACAGCGCGGCCGAGCCTGCCGCTGCATCCGTTCATCGACGGGGAGCAGTACATCCTCGGAATCTTTCTCACCGGTGCATACCAGGAAATCCTTGGCGACCTGCACAATCTGTTCGGCGACACCAACGCGGTGCACGTGCGGCTGACCGAACAGGGCTACGAGGTGACCGACCTGGTCCACGGGGACACCGTCACCGAGGTGCTGAACTACGTACAGTTCCACGCCTCGGATCTGCTGGCGACGTTCCGCCGCAAGGTGAGCGCCGCGAAGGACCTCACCCGGCAGGAAGCCAATTCCTTCATCGCGGACTACGTGGCGGGGTTGGAGGGGTACACGTATCTGGAGGGGGATGGGTTGCCGTCGTAGCGGCGGTGCGGCGGTACCGCCGTACCGCCGATCCTACCCCTCCTTCTCCTCATACATCTCCCGCAACCGGTTCACCACGTTGGGATCCGCCAGCGTCGTGGTGTCCCCCATCGCCCGGCCCTCGGCGATGTCCTTGAGCAGCCGGCGCATGATCTTTCCGCTCCGGGTCTTGGGAAGATCGGTTGAGAAGAAGATGTCGTCCGGGCGGGCGATGCCCCCGATCTTCCGGGTCACGTGCGCTCGGAGCTCGTCCTTGAGCTCGGTGGACGAGTGGTTCCCGTCCTTGAGGGTGACGAAGGCGGCGAGCGCCTGGCCCTTGATGTCGTGCGTCCGACCCACGACCGCGGCCTCCGCGACCGCCGGGTGGTCCACCAGGGCGCTCTCCACCTCCATGGTGCCGATCCGGTGGCCGGCGACGTTCAGCACGTCGTCCACCCGTCCCAGGATCCACCAGTAGCCATCCTCATCGAGCTTGGCGCCGTCGCCCGCGAAATAGCGCCCCGGAAAGCGGGACCAGTAGGTGTCCCGGTAGCGTTGGTCATCCCCATAGATCGTGCGGAGCATCCCGGGCCACGGCTCGGTGAGCGTCAGGAAGCCGCCGCCCTCGGCCATCGGCTTGCCGGCCGCGTCCACCAGCTCGGCCCGGATGCCGGGGAACGGCGTCGTGACCGACCCGGGCTTGGTGGTGGTGAGACCCGGGAGCGGGGTGATCATGATCCCGCCTGTCTCCGTCTGCCACCAGGTATCCACGATCGGGCAGCGACCCGCGCCGATATGGGTGTGATACCAGATCCACGCCTCGGGATTGATCGGCTCGCCCACGGAGCCCAGGAGGCGGAGGCTGGACAGATTGTGCCGGGCCGGGTGCTCGGTGCCGCATTTCATGAAGGACCGGATCGCGGTTGGAGCGGTGTAGAGCACCGTCACCCCGTAGCGCGCGATCAGCGACCAGACCCGGTCCGGCTTGGGCCAGTCGGGCGCCCCCTCGTACATGAACACGGTCGCGGCATTGGCCAGCGGCCCGTACACCACGTACGAGTGCCCCGTCACCCAGCCGACATCCGCGGTGCACCAGAAGACGTCTTCCGGCTTGAGGTCGAAGACGTACTTCGTCGTCGCGGCCACCTGGGTGAGATACCCGCCGGTGGTGTGCACGATCCCCTTCGGCTTTCCGGTCGTGCCCGAGGTGTAGAGGATGAACAGCATGTCCTCGGCGTCCATCGGGGTGGCCTCGCACTCGGGGGACTCGGCCTCCACCATGGCCTGCCACCAGTGGTCCCGTCCTTCGACCATGTCGGTGAACGATTCGTCCGCTCCGGTGCCCCGGAGCCGCCGGACCACCAGGCAATGCTGGATGGACGGCGTATGCTCCATCGCCTCATCGGCCAGGCGCTTCAGGGCTAGGACCTGCCCCCGCCGGAAGCCCCCGTCGGCCGTGATGAGCACCTTGGCCTGGGCATCGTTCACCCGGTCGCGCACCGCCTCGGCCGAGAAGCCGCCGAAAATCACCGAGTGGACCGCGCCGATCCGGGCGCACGCGAGCATGGCGATGACGGCTTCGGGAATCATCGGCAGGTAGATCGCCACCCGGTCACCCTTGGTGACGCCAAGCCGCTTGAGCGCGTTGGCCGCCTTCCGGACCTCGCGGGCGAGGTCCCAGTAGGTCAGGACGCGGCGATCGCCCGGTTCCCCTTCCCAGATCAGCGCCGCCTTGTTGCGGGTCGGGCCATTGAGATGCCGCTCCACGCAGTTGGCTGCGGCATTGAGCTGGCCGCCGAGGAACCACTTGGCGTGCGGCGGCTGCCACTCGAGCACCCGATCCCACGGGCGGATCCACTGCAGGGCACGCGCCTGCTCGGCCCAGAATCCCTCCCGGTCGCGCTCTGCCGCCTGCTGCAGCTCTCGGCTGCCGTTGGCGTGGGCGACGAAGGATTCGGGGGGAGAAAAGCGACGCTGTTCAGAGAGTAGAGTATCGAGCTGGTCAGACGGCATGAATCATCGCTCCTAGGTCTCCTTGTCCTCGTACAGCTCCTTCAGTCGGTTCACCACGTTCGGATCGGCCAGCGTCGTCGTATCTCCCAGCGCCCGGCCCTCGGCGATGTCCTTGAGCAGGCGGCGCATGATCTTGCCGCTCCGGGTCTTGGGCAGGTCGGCGGAGAAGAAGATCTCATCCGGCCGCGCGATGGCGCCGATCTTGTTGGTCACGTGCGCCTTGAGCTCGTCCCTGGTGGCCGGCGAGGAGGCGTGCCCCTCCTTCAGGGTGACGAACGCCGCGATCGCCGTGCCCTTAAGCTCGTGGGCCCGCCCGACCACCGCCGCCTCGGCTACCGCCGGATGATCCACCAGCGCGCTTTCCACTTCCATCGTTCCGATCCGGTGGCCGGCGACGTTCAGCACGTCGTCCACTCGGCCGAGGATCCACCAGTAGCCTTCTTCGTCCAGCTTGGCGCCGTCACCGGTGAAGTATCTCCCCGGGTAGCGACTCCAGTAGACCTCGCGATAGCGCTGGTCGTCGTTGTAGATGGTGCGCAGCATGCCCGGCCAGGGCTGGGCGATGGTCAGGAAGCCGCCGCCGGTGGTCAGGCGGATGCCCTTGGCATCCACCAGCTCGGGCCGGATTCCGGGATACGGCACCGTGACCGAGCCGGGTTTGGTGATGATGACGGGGGGCAGCGGCGTGATCATGATCCCGCCGGTCTCGGTCTGCCACCAGGTATCCACGATCGCGCAGCGGTTGCGGCCGATGTGCTCGTAGTACCACATCCACGCTTCGGGGTTGATCGGCTCGCCCACGCTGCCGAGCAGGCGGAGGGTGGAGAGGTCGTGCCGATCGGGGTGCTCCGTTCCCCACTTCATGAAGGCGCGGATCGCGGTGGGCGCCGTGTACAGGATGGTGACCCCGTAGGTCTCCACGATCCGCCAGAAGCGGTCCCGCTCCGGCCAGTCGGGCGCGCCCTCGTACATCACCACCGTTGCCCCGTTGGCCAGCGGGCCGTAGACGACGTAGGAGTGCCCGGTGACCCAGCCGATGTCGGCGGTACACCAGAACACGTCGTTCTCCTGCAGGTCGAAGACGTGCTTGGTGGTGGACACCACGTGCGTGAGATAGCCTCCCGTCGTGTGGACGATGCCCTTGGGCTTTCCGGTGGTGCCCGAGGTGTAGAGGATGAAGAGGATGTCCTCCGCGTCCATCGTCTCGGCGGGGCACGCCGCCGGCTCGGGCTCGAGGAGCTGGTGCCACCAGTGGTCCCGACCCTCGGTCATCGGAGCGGACGGCTCGTCGCCCTCCCGGCCCACTCGGCGGACTACGACGCAGTGCCGGATCGAGGGGGTGTCGGTCAGCGCCGTATCGGCCATGCGCTTGAGCGGCACCGTCTGGCCCCGCCGGTACCCGCCGTCGGCGGTGATGAGCGCGACGGCGCCTGCGTCGTTGATCCGGTCGCGCAGCGAGTCGGCCGAGAACCCGCCGAACACCACCGAGTGCACCGCGCCGATCCGGGCGCAGGCCAGCATCGCGATCGCGGCCTCGGGGATCATCGGCAGGTAGATCGCCACTCGGTCGCCGCGCTGAATCCCGAGGCGCTTGAGCGCGTTGGCGCAGCGGCTCACCTCGCGGGCGAGGTCCCAGTAGGTGAGGACCCGGCGGTCCCCCGGCTCCCCCTCCCAGACGATGGCGGCCCGGTTCCGCCGCGGCCCACGCAGGTGCCGGTCGAGGCAGTTGACCGACACATTGAGCTTTCCGCCCACGAACCACTTGGCGTGCGGCGCCTGCCAGTCGAGCACCTGCGTCCACGGGGCGGACCACTCCAGCGCCCTGGCCTCGCTCTCCCAGAAGCGCTGCCAGTTCTCCCCCGCCGTGTAGAGCGCGGCCGTCGCCGCCGACCGGGCCGCGAACTCCGCGGTCGGAGGAAACCGTCGCTCTTCGCTGAGGAGGGTGTCGAGCTGCTCGGTCATGCCGACCGTTTCTCGATCGGGACGAACGGGCGCTCCGCCGCGCCCGAGTAGATCTGCCGCGGCCGGGCGATCTTCTGGTCCTTGTCGAGCAGCATCTCCTCCCACTGGGCCAGCCATCCCGGCATCCGCCCCAGCGCGAAGAGGACGGTGAAGTACTCGGTCGGGTAGCCCATCGCCTGATAGATGAGCCCGGAGTAGAAGTCGACGTTGGGGTAGAGCTTCCGCTTGATGAAGTAGTCGTCCTGCAGCGCGATCCGCTCCAGCTCCAGCGCGATCTCCAGCTTGGGATTGAGCCCGGTCTCGGCGAAGACCTCGTCCGCCACCCGCTTGATCAGCTTGGCCCGCGGGTCGTACGACTTGTACACCCGGTGGCCGAAGCCCATCAGCCGGCCGTGGCCCGCCTTCACCTCGGTGATGAACTTGGGGATGTTGTCCTTGGTCCCGATCTCGTCGAGCATCTCGAGCACGGCCTCGTTCGCCCCGCCGTGGAGCGGGCCGTAGAGTGCCGCGATGCCCGCCGAAACGGCGGAGAAGGGGTCCACGTGGGAGGAGCCCACCGCCCGCACCGCGCTGGTGGAGCAGTTCTGCTCATGATCGGCGTGGAGGATGAGCAGGATCTCGAGCGCCCGCTGCAGCACCTTGTTGGCCTTGTGCCGGCCGCCGATGCTGAAGGTCATGTTGACGAAGTTGCCGATGTAGTCGAGGTCGTTGTCCGGAAACACGAACGGCAACCCGCGCGAATGGCGGAACGCGAAGGCGGCGATGGTCGGCGCCTTGGCCAGGAGCCGAACCCGCTGGAGGTAGCGGTTGGCCGGATCGTGGATGTTCTTGGCGTCGGGGTAGAAGGTGGAGAGCGCGCCCACCACGCCCAGCAGCATCCCCATCGGATGGGCGTTGTAGCGGAAGCCCTCCAGGAACTTGGTGATGTTGGTGTGGACGTAGGTGTGGTACTTGATGGTGTCTTCCCACTTGGTGAGCTGCTCCCGGGTAGGCAGCTCGCCCTCGCAGAGCAGGTACGCCACCTCGAGGAAGGAGGCCCGGTCGGCCAGCTGCTCGATCGGGTAGCCGCGGTAGCGCAGGATGCCCCGATCGCCGTCGATATAGGTGATGCCGCTCCGGCAGGCCGCGGTGTTCATGAAGGCCGGATCGTAGGTCATCATCCCGAAGTCGTCCTCGGCCACCTTGATCTGGCGCAAGTCCGTCGCCCGGATGGTCTCGTCGGTGATGGGCACCTCATAGGTGCGGCCGGTCCGGTTGTCGGTGATCGTCAGGGTGTCCTTGGCCACGACCTGCTCCTCCGGGAGGTGGGACGGGTGGGCGGCGATGACGCCGGGTAAAACCGAGTATAACTTGCGCCCGCCTGCGTTCGCCAGCACGGCGCCGGATGCCGGAATCTTCGCCCGATCGGCGCTCGTACGGTGGTTTCCCTCTTCCCGACGGACCC